>JADGCO010000001.1:69316-244944 GCA_015228935.1 Magnetococcales bacterium
TACAGCCAATACAGCCAATACAGCCAATACAGCCAATACAGCCAATACAGCCAATACAGCCAATACAGCCACCAGCACCAGCACCACCACCACAACAACGACGACAACAACAACAACGACACCCCCAATTGACGCCAACGCCCTGTATCAGAAGCACTGTGCCGAGTGCCATCACCCCGAACGGTTGGGCGGCAAGGGACCGGCACTGTTCCCAGATAATCTGCAACGCCTGCCCAAGCCCCAGGCCAGCAAGGTGATTGCCCAGGGTCGCCCGGCAACCCAGATGCCCGGCTTTGAAAAATCCCTCAATCCCCAACAAATTGAGGAATTGATCAAATACATTTACCAGCCGGCACAAAAATCCCTCACCTGGGATGCGGCTGCCATCCGGGCAAGCCATGTGGTCAATGTTCAAGGCCAAGACCTGCCCGCCAAACCGGTATTTTCCGCCGATCCACTGAATCTGTTCGTGGTGGTGGAACTCGGGGATCATCACGTCACCATTCTGGATGGTGATCATCTGGAACCCATCCACCGTTTTCCCTCCCGCTATGCCCTGCATGGCGGACCCAAATTTTCCCCGGACGGACGCTTTGTCTACTTTGCCTCGCGGGATGGCTGGATCAGTAAATTTGATCTTTACAGTCTGAAAACGGTGGCCGAGATCCGGGCCGGGATCAACACCCGCAATCTGGCCGTCTCCGGCGATGGTCAAACCGTCATGGTGGCCAACTATCTGCCCCATACCCTGGTCGCCCTGTCCGCTGCTGACCTCACCCTGCTCAAGATCATCCCGGTCCAGGATCCGGCAAAAGGGAGCAGTTCACGGGTCAGTGCCGTCTACGCAGCCCCCCCCCGCCACACGTTTGTCGCCGCCCTGAAAGACCTGCCGGAAGTCTGGGAAATTCCCTACAACAACAAAGCCAAACCGGTCATCAATGCCCTGGTGCATGACTTCCGGGTCGATTCCGGAGAGGCGTTGCCGGTGGAAAAAGAACCTTTTCCGGTTCGCCGTATCCGGGTCGAGGATTACGTGGATGATTTCTTTTTCGATACCACCTACAGCAACCTGATCGGAGCCACCCGGGGTGGTCAATCCGGACAGGTAATCAATCTGGATGTCGGGCGGCGCATTCAAAAGGTCGATCTGCCGGGACTGCCCCACCTCGGTTCCGGAATCACCTGGCGCAGGGGCAATACCCTGGTCCTGGCCACGCCCAATCTGACCGAAGCCGTGGTCACGGTCATCGACATGTCCACCTGGCAGGTGATCAAAAAAATTCCCACCCAAGGTCCCGGGTTTTTCATGCGCAGTCATGAAAACACCTCCTATGCCTGGGTGGACGTCTTTACCGGCCCCAACAAGGATATCGTCCATGTGCTGGACAAGGAGAGCCTGGAAATCGTCGCCGACTTGCGACCCGTGCCCGGCAAGACATCCGGCCATGTGGAGTTCACCCGCGATGGTCGTCTGGCCCTGCTCTCGATCTGGGAAGATGACGGTGCCCTGATCATCTACGACGCCAAAACCCTGCAAGAGATCAAGCGTCTCCCCATGCGCAAGCCCTCGGGAAAATACAACGTGTACAACAAAATCACCCGTTCGGAGGGAACCAGTCACTGAGCTGGATTCATCTCCACATTTGGATGTGACCGACATTGACCCACAATCGCCAATGTGGTGAAATTTTTCTCAGACACGGCAACATTACCATGAATGGAGAAAAATATACTGCCCTTGGAATTTTTTTTTGTTGCCAGAACCGAATATTCCTCTTGACATCTTTTCCGTTCTCTGAAAACCTAGCTCGGGAATCGTTTGACTCAAGTTTCATGGCATGGTACGTGGATATATGTTAGTTGGTCGAATAAATGTCATAATATTCTCTAAAAGATCATACTCTACCGGATAGAATAATGTTGAAAAAGTATGATGTCGCCATCTCGTATGCAAGTGAAGATCGTGATTTTGTTGATAAGGTAGCAAACAATCTTTCCAGCAAGGGATTAAAAGTATATTATGATGTCTTTGAAAAGATAGCTGTAAGGAATTGGGGAAGGCGACTTCAGGAAATTATATATAAAACATATAAAACGGACTCTGATTTTGTTGTTGTTTTTGTCTCGAAAAAATATGTTGAAAAAAAGTGGCCCAAGTATGAGTTAAGAAGTTCTCTCGAAGGAATGCTTGAAAGGAATGTTGATCATCTATTGTTGGCTAAATTTGATGACACAATATTAGATGATTTTGGAATCTCCAATGATATTGTTCATATTGATCTGAGACAAGAGACTCCAGAAAGTTTTGCAGAGAAAATTTATGCAAAAATCAATTCATTTTCTGAAAATAACCAGCAAGATACAAGCACTAAGAAAGTTTTTCTGTTAACTAAATTTTCTCTTTTGGTCTTATTTGCTATAATATTTATTGCTTATTTTATTTATTTATCTTTCTATACACTAACATCAAACAAAGATTATATAGAGAGTACCGAAAACATGATCGTCGGTAATTTACATCTTCCAGTCCATACGGTATTTTCTGCAAGATCTGGAAATGATCTTAGACCATTCAGAATTCGATCATTTATTAATCACGTATCTTCTTATAATTTACCAAAAGATTTGCTTCCTTATAAGGAAGAATATATCAGGTTACAACAAGATGAATTACAGAATGGAAAATCTAATGTTTGGAATGGGAATATTTTGCGATTGAAAAATTGGGATTTAGTCACACAAAACAATCAAGATGAAAAAAAAGAATTGATAATATTAGTAGAGCCTGCAGAATATTTTGATTTTGTTATTACTCATTTAAAGTTAAAAGAAATTACAATCACCGATGAAAAAGGGACAAGTATATCAGCATGGGATAAATATGTTAATAATTATGAATTTACGGGCACTCCAAATAAAAATTTAGTAAATTATTTTGGCGTATCATTAACTGCTATAACTTCAGATGGATATGTAATTTTAAGCAAGAGAAGCAACAGAAACGCGGTAGTTCCAAAAGTAATGCACGTTTCTATTGCGGAAGGAACAAAATTTCCGGACGATACAACAAAAGAAAAAGGCAATTTATTATATAATACTGCTTTAAGAGGAGCGAGAGAAGAGTTATGCATATCAATTAATGAGAACCAAGTTGAGTTTCTTGGCCTGATGTACAGTACTGAACTCGCGCAATTTGATATCGCAGGTACTGTTCAGATTGATTTAAAAAAGGATGAAATTGTAAATATAAGACGCACTGGATGTCAAGATCAAATATTTGAAAATGATAATATAATTTTTGAACGTTTCTACCCGGAACTTGTTGTAAAATTAATCAATAGACAACAACATTGGTCTCCTTTTGCCTTAGCAAGCTTAATTCAAACATTATATTATAATTATGGATACACAGAAGTGAACAAAGAGTTTCAAAAAATCAATGGGGGAAAACCAATATATTTACATAATTTTACATTGAAAGAGAAGCAAGAACAAATAACAAAATGATAATATAAAAAAGATCCTAATGTTAATCCATTGATCTGTTCAATGAAAAAAACTTATTTGTCCTAACAAAATTCAGGGAGTGTCTTGCGGAGATTCGCAAGAATTACAACTATGGTCGGTGCATTTGTCGTTCACTCCAACTTCAAGAAACACATATACAAGAGGCCGTGTTTCCGTTCCGTTTATACGGTCAACTGTACAACGCACATTTTGGTTTGGTAACCACTTGTGCAAACCCGGAGCTTGTAATTTATTGATATAGCCAATGAGACGATTGTCTGGCAACTCGACACGGATTGCTTTTGGATCGTGGGGATTGTCAGGCTCAGCACGCAATTGAATTTCCTGCCCTTCATGCAACAAGGCGAGAATCTGCCCAAAATTTTCGCGATAACGGAATCCGGCAACCTCCTCCAACAATTCAAATGGCGGTTTTCCATTGTCAAACGGATGAACCAGGGAAAAACCATCACCTGGAAGTTGTGCGCCAACGTAGCCCAACATGGCCAGGGAGCTGATTGGAATGGCCGGATCAAGTCGCCACAACCGCATAAAATCGTGGTAATCCCGTCTTTTTATCGGAGGAAGACGACGCATGAACGTTTCCAAAATACCGGATGCATATTGATCCTGCCCCAGTGGAAAAGCCGGATAGCCTGTAAAACCGGCAAGGCAGGCTTTCACAAAATCTTCAGAATCCTTCAAATAGCGTAAAGTAACGATGCCACTGTCGTCAGGTGTAATTTCGGCAACTTTCCTTCGAGTCCGATCATGTGAAGTTCCATCCGGGGCCTGCCAGGCCAGAAATAAACGTTCTGGTTCAATTATATGCCGAATCATGCGCTTCATAGCATCAATTCCTGTTGGCCAAGACAGATTGTAATTTTTCCTTCCTTAAAACAAGGAGACATTCAATCCACTGAATTCGCTCCGGCGTTGGCGCACCGGGAATGGCAAAATTTGGTAATGAACGCATCCAGGCTATCAAAACATTCATATCAAATTCAAGGCAACCGATAATATTTTGCCTGAATTCTGGATATTTGTCGAGCAACCAGGCTATTAAATCAAAATGGCCACTCTTGTTCCCGGTTGGACTCCATCGCATATGGTGCCGTCCCTTCTCGATATAACGTTTCACTTTTTCCAGGTCGGATGCAAAGTTAGAAATATTTTTGTCCATGATTTCATGCCCAAGGCTTGTGCCATTATCAAAAGCAGGTGCAAGCTCTGGTCGTAAAGGATCTCCTCTCCATAAAATTCCCCAGTTTTCCTGATGGCGGTCCGTATTTCCAATCAGCGCATCAAACACAAGAGTGCGCACCATATCCTGAATCAGCCCTGAATCAATTTCATTAAGAATAAACAGTACAGTTTCAATGTTATGTTGCTTTCCTTTTTTTACATCAAAGTCAGGTATCACCCTTTTCATGTGAACAGTTCCTGCTTCGTAACGCACATTCTCATCCATTCGATAAAACCACTCAATCAAAGCAGCGGACTTTTTTTTACTCGATTGCCACGCAGCATAAGCTGGAGGAACTGGTATGCCCATCATGCACCCAACACGAAAGGCAATCACTTCACACCAAAACTGGGTTGGATAGCGTTGTGAGGCATGTTTGAACAGATAATGGTGTCCTCCTGTCAAAAATGGCATCGATGGAAAACGTGGGGCAATCCAAAGAGATTTTTCTCGGGTTCCCTCGGGATAAATGGGAAACTGATCATCGGAATGCCACCCTTCAATATCGATAATCTCTGATGCCTGTTGTTCATGTCCTGGCATGGCACATTTCCTTGAGTGGAAATAATTTACTTCCCAAACGCCAGCCAATCCACCTGGGCTTCGCGGATGCGGGTTTCGGCGCGGGTTTCGAAGACCAGGACAAATTTACTTTCTTCAACCTGCTGGGCCGTGACCCCAAAACGGGGTTGTCCTTCGGTCACTTCGAGACGGGTGATACCAAGAACAATACGCGGCGGCGAGGCAAAAGGAGTGGCAAACACAACCTCGCGGCGAAACTCTCGCCGACCAGAAATCAAATCCGCCAGACGCCACTCCATGTTTTGAATGGAGGTCAGTACACTTCCCCCCTCCAGACGCTGAGGACCATCCGGGCTTTTTTTCAAGATGGTCAGGGACTCCTCGGCGGCGGCCAAACGCCGGCTGATTGGAGGAACGAATTGATTAAAGTGATGCCATCCACTTTATGACCGTGGCTCATGTCTTCGGAGTATATCTCCTGACATCCAGCAACATGGGCAGCGGCGATGATGGCACTATCCCAGTATGAAAAACCGTATTTTTCCCTGATTTCCAACGCCCTGCGCAATACAATAACCGTAATTTCCTGCACTCGAAAACGCAACCAGGAATGAATCAGTTTGGAAGCCTCTTCATGAGACAGCGGATCAGGGCGGGAAACGTGCGTCGCCTGAACGTAAAACTCCTGCAATACCTGTACAGAAAGAGCCCAGTCATCCTGATCCAGAAGGAGGACGGATTTTTCCCTTTTAAATCTCTCTCGGGGATCGCGGCTGATAGAATACAAAAGTATATTGGTGTCAACGAAGCGCATGTCTGTCATGCACATCTTCACGGTTCAGACGATTCGTTGCTGAAAAAGTTCGAATCGAATCACGCAAAATCCGTTCTTCACGTTTACATTTCTCAAATGCACTTTCTTCGAATGAAATATGAAAAAGAAACCGTTCCACAAGTACGGAAACGGAGACACCCATGGCAGCAGCCTTGATGCAGGCCTGCTGATAAACCTCATCGTTGAGTGAAATTGTTATCTCTCTCATGTTGTCATACCCTCCAAAGTCACCTCACCTATCCGCACTTGGAAAACTTCCATACAGACCAAGCCTATCTCACTCGCGTCCATGTTATCCAAAATCATCTCCCGTTGTCAAAGTCAATCTGAATCACCCCTAAAACAGCGCACAATACTGGCACCATGATTGTCAGGAGCCAATTTTACTTCCCAAACGCCAGCCAATCCACCTGGGCTTCGCGGATGCGGGTTTCGGCGCGGGTTTCGAAGACCAGGACAAATTTTCCCTCTTCAACCTGTTGGGCCGTGACCCCAAAACGGGGTTGTCCTTCGGTCACTTCGAGACGGGTGATACCAAGAACAATACGCGGCGGCGAGGCAAAAGGAGTGGCAAACACAACCTCGCGGCGAAACTCTCGCCGACCTGAGATCAAATCCGCCAGACGCCACTCCATGTTTTGAATGGAGGTCAGAACACTTCCCCCCTCCAGACGCTGAGGACCATCCGGGCTTTTTTTCAAGATGGTCAGGGTCTCCTCGGCGGCGGCCAGACGCTCGCCGATCCGGGACAGGAGAGGCAAAACCTGTTGTTCAAACTGGGCAACCTTTTGTTGCAACGAATCGCTCCTGGCCTGCAACTCCGTCAGACGTTGTTCCATCTGCAAGGTGCGGGAAGGCGAGGCACTCTGCGGAAAAAAAATGGCCAGGAGTTGCCCCGGTTCCTGACGCATGAGGAGCGACCCTCCTGCACCAAGAACAAGAAGCACGAGAATGACCAGCAGGATTTTATGAATGTTAACCATAAGGAACACTCCCGAATGGGGGTATACTCAAAAATCAATAATATATTTCCACCAGGGAAATTGCTGCATCCGGGGCATGGTGAGCAGATCGGTCAACGCCAGTTCCATCCGGGTATCGCGGGTAGCCATCCAACGGGTAACCTTGGTCAGTCCCAGTTGCTCCGGTCGGGGCGCGGCAAAAAGTATGACATTGTTCGATCCAGCGGGGCGGAATTGCCGGGTGGAACCAGGAAAAATGGCATCGATGGCTGCCATCGCCCGGGCATACGCCTCGGCCTTGCTGCGGGAAAGATTGACAGCCATGACACCATCCGGCCCCAATAAGGTGTGACAATGGCGAAAAAAGGTTTCCGCATACACGGTTTTGGCCATACCAACCGCATTGTAGGCGTCGATCAAGAGCAGATCAAAACACGGCGGCGGCGTTTGGGTGGCCAGGGTATTCAAAAATTGGGCACCATCGTCCACATGGTGACGCAAACGGGAAGAGAGAGGCAAACCAAAAAAGCGCCGGGCAATCCCAACCATGTGTGGAATAATTTCGACGACATCCATCTCGCACGCCGGAAAATGCTCCAACAAAAAACGGGCCATGGTCCCCCCCCCCAACCCCACCATGAGTACCCGGCGCGGCTGCGCATGATAAGCCAGCAAAGCCAGCATGTGCCGGGTGTAGGGCAGCACGAGACGTTGCGGATTGGCCCGAAAAATGCAGCTTTGCTTGAGGTAGGTACCGAAATGGAGGATCCGCAACGGACCATCGTCCACCACCTCCAGGGTATCTCCCGCCCAGGAACTTTGATGCAGAACAACCAGATCACTCTGGGTTATGGAGCCGGGCACGAGTTTCATTCGGGTTCAATGACTTCCATGCGTTCCACATCGGCCAGGGTGACCGAGCGGCCATCCAGGGTCTGGAAGGTGCGGGCATGGACCTGTTTTTTGCGGGCTTCGTAGAATGTCGTCTGGCCATTGCCCGCATTGACCACCCGAATTTTCAACACCTTGGTCTGATCCTGCCAGGAGCGATACAATAAGATGGCTGTCAGAAGGATGACAATTGCCGCCACCACAAACGGCAAACGCGACTGGAACAGGGTACTGGAACGGGATGCGGCAGATGCAGGCCGGTTGGCAGGCGGATTGACCTGGGGCTGCGGCAGGGTGGGCAGACGCCGCACAACGTGATAGCGTCCCAGCAGATAAACGCTGAAAATGGCCAAACCGGTGAAGATGATTTTCAAAAACATGATTTTATTCTGAAAGATCCGTGAATTGAACCATAACGGTAACATGCCCCCCCACCATTTGCCACTGAAAAAGGGGATTGAGAATTCACCCCGGCTCCGCTTGACCAGTGATTCCGAACACCGGACCGAACAATTTGGTGCGGCCTGGGCACAGGTCATGGAACCAGGGGTGGTGATCCTGCTGTTCGGAGACCTGGGCGCAGGCAAGACGGTCTTTGTGCGCGGGCTGGTTCGTGCCCTGAATACCCTGGATGACGATTTGATCGTGACCAGCCCGACATTTACGTTGTTGAATCCCTATCCGGCAGGACGTTTGCCGGTGTACCACTTTGATCTGTACCGGCTGGCCACCCCGGAAGAGTTGGACTTGATCGGAGCCGAAGAGTATCTCGACAGCCAGGGTGTCACCGTGATCGAATGGCCCGAAAAAGGCGGCGATTGGCTTCCCGCAGACCATTTGACGGTGCAGATCGATTATGCCGGGGTCGCCGAACCCGGACGTCACATCGAAGTATCCGCCACCGGTATGATCAGCGAAAGGGTGTTGCATGCCTTCATCGAACAGTTTGGAACTGACCCCGCCCATTCAGGCCTTTCTCTCTGAACGCCTGGGAACAACCTGGCAAAGCCAAAAAGTGGCCGGCGATGCCTCGTTTCGGAGCTACCATCGGATCACCACGCCCGGGCAGACCCGGATTCTCATGGTGGCCCCACCCGACAAGGAAGACTCCTCGCCCTTTGTCGATATTTCCCGATTTTTAAACCGGTTTGGGATTGCCGTGCCCCGGGTCGGCGCTGGGGATGCCACATTGGGTCTCTATCTGTTGGACGATTACGGCGACCTGACCTTTCTCCGCGCCCTGGATGCCCAGGGACGTGGCATCGCCGAGCGTCTCTATCGGGCTGCCGTGACCACCCTTCTGGAAATCCAGGCCACACCCGCAGATGGCACCTGCATCGCCCACCACCGTCCCTATGATCATAAACTGCTCCGCTTTGAATTGTCCCTGTTGACGGATTGGTACATCGAAGGCATTCGCGGCACCAAAATCCACCCCACGGACCGGCACCGTTTCGACCAGGCTTTCGAGCAGCTTCTCGACCCCATTCTCAAACAACCCACTGTTTTTGTCCATCGCGACTACCACAGCCGCAATCTCATGTGGATGGAAGACGACCGGGTGGGGGTCCTGGATTTTCAGGATGCGGTCATGGGGCCGATCACCTATGATCTCGCCAGCCTGCTGCGGGATTGTTATGTGGCCTGGGATGCCCCCTTTCGCCAAAAGATCATGACAATCTGGCAGGAAGGAGCCGCACGGCGTCTCGGCTACGCCCCTTCCCGGGAGCAGCTTGAAAAAGATTTCGACTGGATGGCCGTGCAACGCAATCTCAAGGCCGTGGGTATTTTTGGTCGCCTCTCCCTGCGGGATGGAAAGCATGGCTATTTGCAGGATGTTCCCCGAACCTTGGGTTATGTCCGGGAAACCCTGGCCCGCTATCCAGAACTCAAGGAGTTGTCCGACCTGATTGAAACCTATGCCCCGGACACCGGTCAGGAGACCCAGGCATGAAAGCCATTCATTCGACCACTCTTCCCAGGATCCAGGCACCCGGCACCGATCAGGAGACCCAGGCATGAAAGCCATGATTCTGGCCGCCGGGCGCGGGGAACGGTTGCGAATCTACACAGAGCGGATGCCCAAGCCCCTGGTCCCAGTCCAGGGACGCCCGGTCATCGAATATACCCTCCTCCGCTTGGCCGCCATGGGATTGCGCGAGGTGGTCATCAATGCTTGGCACTTGGCAGACATGTTGATCGCGCACATCGGAGATGGCGCACCCTGGGGTCTCCAGGTCACATGGTCGCGGGAAACAATTCTCATGGAAACCGGTGGTGGGGTGCGGCTGGCCCTGCCCCTGCTGGGCGAGGATCCTTTCCTGATCATCAACGGCGACATTCTTTGGAATCTCGATCTGACACCCCTGTTGACCACCTTCGACCCCGACCGGATGGATGCCCTGTTGGTTCTGGTGGACACTCCTGCTCCTGGGGGAGGTGATTTTTCCCTGCTCAGGGATGGTCGTCTGCTCCGGGACCGGGGAGGTCCCGCCGCCTTGACCTATGCCGGCATCCAAATATGCCACCCCCGTGCCCTGCTCCCCTACCCTCCCGAACCTTTTTCCCTGAATCGCCTGTTCGATGCGAGCCTGGCAACTGGTCGTCTTTATGGGATACATTTGGCGGGAAAATGGGCCGATATCGGCACGCCCGAGCGCCTGGCGCATGCCGAGAAAAATTGGCAATAGTCTGGTCGCACCCAATCAAAGGATATTTTATGTCTCCGAAACATATCGATATCAGCTATCGTACAGACAACGGGCAGTGGCGTTATGATAAAGCATGGTTTCCCGAGGAAACTTTTACCAGTGCCAGCGGCAATATTTACCAGCTTGGTCGTTATTTAAATAAAGGGAGTAACGGCACGCTGTTCCAGTGTTTTCGGAAAAATCAGGCAACACAACAACAAAATCAAGCTGTTAAATTTTTGCATAAAATTGACAATTACAGAAGGTCTCGCTTTGAATTTGAAGAACTTGTGCTTTCTGATCTTAGACATCCAAACATTCTTCATTGTCGTGATGCCGGAGAAATCACGACAACCTTGAATTCTGTGCAGGTACCGTTTATTATCACAGATCTGTTCAAGGACAATATCCAGTTTCAGGTTACAAATCAGGGACCGTTACACCCATCGGATGTCAAGCATTATGTTCTCGATTTATGTGATGCATTGCAGTATATACATGATCAGGGGGTGGTGCATCGTGACATAAAACCATCAAACATATTTATATCCTGGCAAAACAGCGCGATATTGGGAGACTTCGGCATTGCCAAAACAGCAACCGACTTCGGGGAAACCCGCTTCCCCAGGGACGATATCACCATGGCCAATGAATTTGTCGGTCCACTCCTGTGGCTTTCACCTGAACTTTCAACCTACTCGCAAAATAAGCTTCACCCCGTCGATCATCGATCCGATTTGTTCCAGCTCGGGCTGGTCATTTGGTATCTTCTGACAAAAGAAATTCCCAGGGGTATCATTGACGAGTCAGACGATCCCTCAGATGGCCAATTTTATCATGTGGTACAAAAGCTGCTCAGGCAGAAGCCGGACAAACGCTTGCAAACAGCATCGGCAGTCAAATCCATGGTTGAACAAATCAATATTTAAGAAACCTTCACATTAAACATTTACTTGAACATTGGCGCAGATCAGAATGGTGCATCGATATCGCATCGTTTATGTTGTGAAATGATCAACAAAATGGCAAATCAATATTCGACCGTTGGCAATTTCCGGTTTGCCGAAATGAAAGTGCATTCTGTCTGTTGTAGGTTGAAATTTGACGTGCCAATCGCAACAAACATCATGTCCGGAAAATTCTGCATGACGTTCTCTCATAGCCACTCTGTTGCCATGTGTATTGGGTGATTCGGGGCTGGTTTCAAAACCGATTTTAATTGTGAGCATCCTGGCAATTTTTGCCCACTCCTGACCACATGCACCTCGAATATCTTCCAACTGGTCGTTAAGGACTGTCAAGGCTTGACTCATTTTGTTCCGGATTGATGGATAGGGTTCCTGAAAACGGCGAAATTCTGTATCAATTCCTTTCTTGAAGTGCAGCCTGGGAAAAGAAATCGCTGCATGGGCGATATATTCAGTTTCCGTGCAGTTGACCATTGCTGGAACTTCCCGGTAAAACTCCAGCAGTGATTTTTCATCGTAGATGGCTGGTGGTGTCCGGGTCTTCCCGGAGCGCAACACAATACACGCTGCGGCCTGGCCATTATCTTTCCAAACCCTGACCTGATCAGCGGTCGTTGGAGCCGGATTGTCAACTTCGCAATCAATCTCCTTACACTGTTCTATTTGCTTCAATAACAACCTTTTTGTGTCTTTTTCGAGTACATGATTGTTTATATCGAAGATCAAATCAGTAAACATAATCTGATCTGTAATTGCTGCGGATTGTTTGTCAATCGTGTCATTATTAATTAAATTAATACCATACAACGCTGTTGACTTTATCCACAGACGGCATTTATCTTGCTTGGCTTTTTTCAGTAGCATTGTAAGGTCAGAGAAGTAACTTTCAACATTCTCAACACCACTGAACGGAACGGCCATTCCTTCCTCATCGATAGCCAGATTGATTTCGATCACTTGAGACTCCTCCTGGTTTCGACGATGCGTTGCAAATCCTTTTCGGTTTGATCGAAGAAAAATTCTGGGTGATCAGAAAGCTGCCCGGATTTAGTGATTTCAATGGATTGGTGTTTTAAGATTCCCTCGGTGTTGCGATGCAAAAAGTGAAACAAAACATCTTTTTGTTGAAATGGATGCTTTGGTTCGATGGCTGCCAGACGGATGCCATTGATGATGTGGTCACTGTGGGTTTCGATGATTGTTTGGATGCCATGGGCTGCCAAACGGGCAAGAAATTGACCCATGGCAGATTGTGCTGCGGGGTGCAAATGAGCTTCGGGGCTATCGATGATCAACAGGGATCCAGGTTTTCCCAACAAACCGGCCACCACGATTGGCAAGCAATAACTGAGGCCAAAACCGGTATTGAATGGCTTGACCCATTCGGTCATGTTTCCACCTTGAAGATAGCGCAAACCCAAGACTCCCAGGGTTTGCGAAAGCTCCACCCGCAAGGCAATACCCGGAACAAACTCTCCCATCCAGGCTTCAACCTGTTTGGGTAATGGAAGCTGCCCTGCAAGTGGATGACGCAAGAATGGGTCAACGACATGTTGATCAAAAACCTGTAACATGTTCGCGACGTTCTCTCCCCGGCATCCTATTTCCAACTTTGTCTTGGGCATGGATTGAATGGACAAAAAATCCAATTGTCCTTCTCGCATGGCAGAGAGATAGGAAAAGCCACCCTCTGGAGTCACACTGAATGCCGAGTCGGAGTTGTATGGCATTTTCCGGCATGTCAGAAACCGGTCCGTAAGCAAACCAGGAACGAACTCCCAAATTGATTTCACTTTTTCAGATTGAATGTTGACATGAATAATTCTTTTGTCATCAAAGAAGTTTAATATATCTTCGACGCTTCCCAAACGTAGATCAAATGGACCGTTCAGGGGTATTGTGACAGAGCCGCCGTGACAATTCACAACAGCCAACGATGCCAAACGTGCCAACAGGATTGCCTGAATGATGCTGCTTTTTCCTGAACAATTGGTTCCGGTCAATACTGTCAGGGGGTGGAACTTGAATCCATGGCCATCAAGACCTTTAAAGCCGCTGCAACTAAAATTAGTAATCATTTCATTGTACTTCCCAATAAATCTTTGATAGCATTAAATCGAAATTTTACCATGGCAGGTTTGCTTGTGCCGGATGTAATGGCATCAATAAATTTATCGTCTCCAATAAGTTTTTGAAATTTTTTAACAATTTTTTCTCGATGGATCGAGATGAATTCACTTGACATTTCAGACAATGAGACAGACCAAACGTCGAACAAGGATCGATTGACAGGATAAATGCGATCTTCATTACGACGCCACTTCCGAAAAGAATGCTCACGGAACAACACCCAGGCATTATCCATTGCACACTTAAAACCAGCCTCCAAGCTATCAAGCTGTTTATCAGAAACCACGGTTGGATCATCCAATTTACGCACGGTCTTGGTCAGAAAATCATCCATTCCATCCATTTCTGAATATTTATCCAAATCTCCAAGCAATTTAAACGCACAGTAACGCAATGCAAGCTCAAGATCAACCATGCGCACATGGTTTTTGATTTTGTCTCCAACAACATTATGAAATTCATCCATACCACTCAGTTTACCCAGGAAATCCCGAGTTCTTTTTTTACTGATGCAATGTCGAATTTCTTGTGAATTCAAAGGTGTACCACCGGTATTGAGACGCCGAAAAATATCAAATTTAACATCGTCAGGGGTTTGCGGATCAATGACATAAACTATGATGGCTGTCTGAAGAAATCTGCGCGACCAAATAGAATTAACAATATTTTCGTATTTTTTGTTTAACAGTTCTTTCTGAAGGTATTCCAACTTACTCAAGGAAAATTCATTGTGCATAAAACCCTGAATTGTGGAGAGACGTTGTACGCCATCCACAACCTGCATACGGCCATCCTCGTCCGCAGCAAAATAGAATACCGGCAGTGGAATGCGCAGAAGAATGGATTCAATGAGCAGGGATTTTTGGTCATTTTTCCAGACACGGCGTCTTTGAAAATCCGGAGCAATATCCAGATCACCATCCCCAATCAATCCAATGACCTGTGCAATTGAATAGGGCTTGCTGTCTACCCGGATTTTGCGTGGATCATAGGGACGAGAAATGTCGCGGTCTGAAGAGTCCTGATCCTCAGATTCAACTCCTGTGGGTTGATTTTCTTCATGCTCTTCAACAATTTTATTGTCGAACGTCATGATCTGCCTCCGATCTCAGTCAAACCCGAATTACCGCGAAGGGTAATCAGAAATCTGACCCATGTCAAGCAATCAAGCAACTGCGAATCACCTGTGATGCCAGTTTGGCAACCAGTCGTTTTTGCGATTAGCAGTTGGCAGGAAAACACAAGCCAACATTGAAACTCAAAAATATATGGAAAATGCCGGGATAAACTGGAAGAGAACATCATGCATGCCATACCCAGCCCGCCAAAAAACCATCCACACCCGAATCCTGAATCATATCAGGAAACGGGTGTGAAAAAGTCAGGTCAGGAGTTTCAGCAGCTCCTGGAAATCGACGACCAGTGATTTTAGAAATCGACCACCAGCTCGGTCTTGCCGACACTGACGGATCTGTCGGTACCGCCGTCAGCCAAACCGTAATCTTTGTCCCGATAAAACTGGAGTTTAAGGTTGGTATGGTCATAGATACCAACCGCCACACCAGCCAGATAACGTCTTTCAGGCAGGGCCAGGGCCACGGATTCCCGACTGCCCTGGAATGCGGCCGAGAGGGTCGTTTCCTTGTTCATCAGATTGAGGGTATACCCCAATTCGGTATTCCAGGCACTGGGTTTGGCACCTCTGCCGTTGAAGGGCAACTCGATCAATTGGAACCCGCCTGTGGCGGAAGCAAATTCGCCAATCAGGGTGAAATTATTCCAGCCGATGGTGGCATGGGCAGCCAAGCCGGAGATACGATCCTGGACACCCGGCATCACGGTTGCGACATTGGAAATGGTATTGGCATCCTCGAAACTGTTGGTCAGACCGCCACCCACATCCAGCTTGAGAGTCTTGTTATCCACTTTGTAGCCCAGATTGATACCACCCTGTCCTGCCGTATCATTTTGGCCTGTGCGGTTGACATCGCCATTGAAGACCCATCCGGAACCATAGACACCGTTGCTTTCAAAGCCAACCTGGGCAACGGTCTCCTTGGACCGGGCCAGGGTCAAGGTAAGTGGGTCTTCAATCAAGTTGGTCGTATAGGTGGTCAAGGGAGTCACCAGACGACCAACAGTCAGGTATACAGGCAATTTTTCAGGATTTCCAAGAGTGATGCTGGCCTCTTCCAGACGCAGGGGATTCCGGTCGGCGGGTATGCCATCCACCGGGGCCTCCTCGTAGATGATCTTGACGTGGCCCGTACTCCAATCACTGATGGTCGCATCAGCAACCAGATTGGCCTCCGTGACCGTGATGTCACTGTATTTTGCCCCGGCGAAGGTTTTACCGGCGGTTGCATCCACCTTGACCAGTCCGCCTATCTTGACCCTTTCTGACCAATTCTTGTCCCCTTTTCCCGACTCCTGAGATGCAGCAGCCGGTGCCTCTTTTTGTCCCTGGCCGATCTGGGTTTTCAGGGCATCCAGCTCGCGCTGTTGTTTTTGAATGATCTGCCACATTTCCTCGCGGGTCGGCAAGTCGGCGGCAAATGCCACGGTCGAGGCCCCCATGGCCAGAGGCAAAGCCATGGCCAGTGTTCTCATCTTCATTCTGTTTTCCCTCCCATTTGGACACGATATGTCGGCTTTCTGACACATACCTTGCTGTCACTTCACTGCAAAGTTGGTCATCAAACCGGGTTCTTGCCTGCTGCGCTGGCAACCCCCCTTCCCTGGGAGACTCAAAGCCCGTTCCCTGGCATCTTCCGATCAGGAGTACGTTTCATCCTGATCAGAGTTCCACGGGTCAATATGCAACATGAAGGCCATAATGAATCAATCTTGCCATAAATTTACCTTTTCCATATTTCATCTGAGAGGCTGTCCATCAACCCTCGGATAAAATAATTGGAAAGAAAGATTTTATTGGGGCTTAAGCCCCAAACCCCGCCAAGAGGAAGGGCACACCCCTTCCTCCTGGAACTTTTTCCCAGTTTTTCATTCATTTTTTTTGAAATTAACAAGTTATTAGACAGCCTCTGAAACATGGAGATGATGAAAACAAGGCACAAAAACAAAAAAAACTCCCACCAGAACAAAGTGGGAGTTTTCCAGGAACCCAGCAGACCGTAGACACCATCCGAATTTTTTTATCGCCCGAGAATTCGGCCATCCTTGCTGATACGAACGTCCAACCACTTGGAGTTTTAGAAATCCTTGCTGATACTCAAAACCAGACGATCCTGTGCCAGGCGGGGAATCGCATATCTTTTTCCATCATGATCTGTTCCGTACCAATTGATGCCAAAGTTCAACCCGGCCAACTCCTTGGCAACACCGAGACGATAGTCGCCGTATCCATCAGCAACACCCGGCATATCAAAATAGCTGCCAAACGAGTAACCATAGTGGGCCGAGCCTTTGATGCTTGCAGGAAATTCATAATCCACCTGGCCTTCAATGTAAGATGCTGACTGACTGCGGTTCAAATTACCGGCTGCATCGGTTGCCCCGGAAAAATCGGGAGAATAAGAATATTTGGCACTCAGGGTGGATCCCATGAACTTGTAACCAAACCCCAGGTAAATCTCCTGAAAATCGCTCCCAACCCGAGCTGCCGATCCCGGATATCCGTAATGGATGGCACCCAGATCCATACTCAGGTTATTTGGAAATTCCTTTGCAAACCCTGCAGAAAGATCCGCTTCCATGTGTGGCAATCCGCCATCCACAGCCGTTCCACCACCATCAAAATCAACATTACTGCCCCAAACCCCCGCATAAAAACCCAAGGCATGAGACACTTTGAATCCACCCTGGATGGCAGGATCCCCATCGGTTTGTGACAACCCCCTCCAGACATAATCACTTGCCAGGGATACATTGGCATTTATCGTCACATCCCCGATTTTGGTTTCGGCATTGACAGATGTGGCCGTCACCGTCACCAGTAAAGATGCCGCCAAATTCAGTAGGATCTTCGCTGAATTTTGCATGATTCCGTTCCTTTCCAGAATGGTCATGAATGTCCCTTGAGTCGCCAACCATTGGCAGTAACAACCACCCTGGTACAGAGCAACATCTACACCATTCAGCCGGAACAGAATTAAAAAACTCACATCAAGCCATGCAACTCTTTATGATGGTTGACTTTTATTTCGCAAGAGGCATCTCTGAACTTTTTTGACAAACAAACAATTTGATCAATCATGCCGTAAAATTAAGCAACAGTGCTGCTTCTCCAGGCATCCGGAAACAGTCGATGCTGCTCAATTGGACACGAACAGGTGGCAACGCTCTCTTACAGCCTGAAAAAGCTTATGCTTTTTTGCAAAAGGCTCGCCTGGTTGGCAAGTTCTTCAGCCGTGGCTGACATTTCTTCAGAGGAGCCGGCATTTTGCTGAATCACCTGGTCGAGTTGCTGAATGGCCTGATTGATCTGGTCTGTACCCTGATTTTGTTCCTGGCTGGACGTGGAAATTTCCTGAATCAGTTCCGCCGTTTTTTTGATATCCGGCACCAACTGTTCCAGTTGCGCACCTGCGCGAGTGGCAACATCCACGCTGCTGCTGGCCAAGGTGGTAATTTCCCCGGCGGCAGATTGGCTGCGTTCGGCCAGTTTGCGAACCTCGGCAGCCACCACGGCAAACCCCTTGCCATGTTCGCCGGCCCGCGCCGCCTCAATGGCAGCATTCAAGGCCAATAGATTGGTTTGGCGGGCAATTTCCTCAACAATGGAAATTTTTCCGGCAATTTCGCGCATGCGTTGCACGGCATCCTGGACTGCCATACCGGTTTGGGAGGCTTGCTCCGCAGCCTGCCGGGAAATCCCCTGAGTTGTTTGGGCATTTTCTGAATTTTGATGAATATTGGAAACCAACTGTTCCATGGCAGCAGAGGTTTCCTCAATCGAAGCGGCCTGCGTCACGGACCTTTCCGACAAATCCCTGGCCGTATCCGACAATTCGGAGCTTCCTGCCGTCACGGCCTCTGAGGCACTCTTGATCTCTCTCACAATAGCGGCCTGTCTGGTGGCCATGTTTTGCATCGCCAGCATCATCTGGCCAAGCTCATCCCGGGACTGAACCTGACAACAAATGCGCAAATCTCCCTCGGCCAGAGTATTGGCAATTTGCGAGGCTGTCTGGACGCTGCCGTTGATCACACGGGTGATGAATATGCTTAACGCAATGGCCAACGCCACTCCCACAAACAGACCCACGAGCATCTGGGTGTTGGCCCTGTTGGCCACGGCCTCGGAAGTTTTGGCAATTTTTTGATTTTCATCTGTGATATTGGTCTTGATGCCGGTAACCAGATGCATCATTTCCGTGGCTATCTTGTCCGTGTCCTGGTCGTTTTGCTCGCGCAAGGCAAGGGTATGAATCAATCTGTTGATGCTGGTCAGAAATTTATCCATGCTCTTCTGAAACACATCGTTGTGAAGCCGGTCCAAATCCTCAACAGCCGTGCGCAACGGGGCACCACTGACCTGGGCAATTTTTCCTTCGCTGGTATCGGACCCTTTCAGCAGGGCATTGATCCAGCCATCAAACTCTTCAAGCGTGGCTTTATATTCCTTGAGAATCTCTTCCTGTTTATTCTTGTCCCGGGTACCAGCAAAAGCATGCACATACAGGCCACTTTTGGTGATGGTGGTCTTGATCTCCATGGCCATGTCCGCCCAGGTATTCTGGGTGGAAAGGATCACCTGGGCTGATGTTCCGGCTGCAATCTGGCGTTCAATTTCTTCCTTGACCTTCCCCTCAAACTCTTCACTCTTTTTAATGATCTGTTCAAATGCCGAATCCGCGACGGTCACGGCCCGCTGCATCTCTGCCTGAATTTGAAAAAGATTCCCACTCAAATCGTAGGTTTTTTTCATGGCTGGCTGAAACTGATCATTGTGATAACTGTCTGCCTTGGTCACGATGTCGCGTATGGCAGGATTTTTGGTCGCAACGAAGGATTGCTCTCCAATCTTGTTGCCTTCCAGAATGGCCTTGATGAAAGCATCGAACGTTGCAACAAACTCCTGATGTTTCAGCCAAATTTTTTGCAGATCTTCGGGATTGTCGGCCACCAGCAGTTCGGTTGCTGTTTGTTGATCTCTGGCCACAGCCAGGTTCAGTTCCATGGCCGCTTCCATGATCGGATTTGCTTGCAGAATTGCGGCATTCGATCCAGCCATGGATGCAATATTGCCCATGGCAAGCAGGCCGACAATCACCAGAACCGATGTCACCAAAATAAATGCCATCGCCAGTTTGATGCCTATTTTCCAATCACGAAAGCCGGACATGCTTGTTTTTTCTCCTTGGTGGGTCAGACATTTTTTAATTTCAAGTAAATTAATTTCCAATCCAGACACAGATACGTATCCAGTATGGGGTTTTACACAAAGATGTCAATATGAATTTCCTGGTTGGACAACTTGGCAAGAAAGTATTTTTTCCAAACGTTCCCAAGCAGATTCATTACCAGGCAACCCGAAACGCAAACTGGGAGGATGATCAAAAGCCCTGACCAGGATGGCATTTTTGGCCAAATGGTCCTGAAGGTGCCGCGCATGGGGCGTCACGACCCACTGAAACAGATCGGTGCTGCCGGATGGAGGCAGATTGTGTCTCGCCAACAGACTGGCCAGACGCCGGGAGCAGGCGGCCAAATGCAGACGGGCAGATTTTTGCCAGGCGTGATCCTGCAAGGCCAGCGTCGCCACAAACCGGCTTGGACCGGGGATGGACCACGGCCCAAGTAATCCGACTGCCTGGACAAGGAGTTCGGGCGGAGCCAACAGGAAACCACACCGAGCCCCGGCCAAACCAAAGAATTTGCCCAATGACCGCAAAATGATCAACCCGGGAACCCCGGCCCGCAAGGAGAGCGTCTGTTCCGGGGTGGTGTCCATGAAGGCCTCATCCACCACAAGCCAACGTTCGTTCCGGGCCAGATGCTTGGCCCAGGAGAGCAACATTTCTGGTGTACGGCGAAACCCGGTGGGATTGTTGGGGTTGACCACCACCAGGAGATCAACGTGATCCGGTGGCAAAGACAACGTATCATGAGGCAGGAAAATCACCTCCCGCCCGGCACCGCTCCAGGCCTGGGCATACTCGGCATAGGTAGGAGCCAGAATGCCGATTTTCCGTGCAGGAAACAAGCGCGGTAAAATCTGAATGATGGCCTGCGATCCAGCCGTGGGCAGCAGGTGGGGCGTTTGAAAATAGGCCTGTGCAGCCTCCTCCAGACCATCGGCATTTTCCGGCAGGCGGTTCCAGAAACGGATAGGGATGGAGGGAACCGGCCATGGCTCGGGATTGATGCCGGTGGAAAGATCCAACCAATTGTCCGGGGGAATGCCATAGGCGTGTGCCATCCGGCGCAGTTGACCACCATGTTCAAGCAAAATGTAACACCCCCCACACCAAAGCCGCCAAAACGCCCCACCCCCAAGCCCCTCGTTCGACCAGTATCAAGGCACGCAGAATATCCTCCATTTGCGGCTGGCTTCCCAAACCGAGTTGGGGACGCACCTGAATTTGGCCATGGTAAGGTGCCGCACCTCCAAGGCGCAATCCCAGGGCACCGGCTCCGCTGGCCATGACCGTCCCGGCGTTGGGACTTTTCCATGCCGGACGATTGCGCCAGGCCTGCAAGGCCGGGCGTGTCTGGCCAACCACTCCATAGGTGATGGCGGTCAAATACGCTGGAATCCCGTTCATCACATCATCCAGGCGGGCCGCAGCCCAGCCAAACTGGAGAAAACGGTCGGTACGATAACCCCACATGGCATCCAGGGTATTGACCAGACGATAGGCCAAGGCCCCCGCCGGGCCGGCCAGCAAAAACCAGAACAGGGCACCGAATACCGCATCACAGCCGTTTTCCAGCATGGATTCCACACCGGCCAGGGCCACACCCTGGGGATCCAGGTTGGCCGTATCACGGCTGACCAAAAGTCGAACCCGCCCCCGTGCCCCCGGCAAGCCATCCCTCTGCCAGGCAGCCCACACGGCTCGACCATGTTCTCCCAGACTGCGCAACCCCAGCGTAAAATAGAGTGTGCCCACAGCGACCAGGGTACCAAAAAGGGTATCCAGAGGTAACGATGAGAGCCCAGCCACCGGCGGCATGACCAGCACACCAACCGCCACCACGCCATGCCAACGCCCGGAATCTGGTCGATTGAGTCGGGCTTCAAGCCAATGGGCCAAAAGACCAAACCCCACCAGGGGATGGTGACACCGCAGCTCCCCCAACCAGCGATCCAGCACCAGCGCTGGAAGAAGAAGGAGTGCGGCAGAATATGTTGACTGAAGATCCATGGCGTGCAAGCAAGATCGTGTTTTTCCACGATCACGTCAAGTCTGTACGCACAGGAAAACCATGATTCGCTGTCGTTGGGTATCCCACGTTCCAGTCAACCTGGCGTCAGGATCCATGTGCGCTTTTTTGCAGCAGATGGCAACATACCTCGAATCTGGTATGGATCCTTGCAGACTGACAGGATCGCCTTCAAACTTCTCTTCCAGGAGGTGTGGATGTTTTCTTGAAACCCCTACGGATCAGAGAGTTCAGAAAGGATGAAGAGTTCAGGAAATGATCACACAGGAAAGCAACAATCAACTCGAAAAAGATGAATTCGACACTCCTTGGAAGGAAATTCTCAGATTATATTTCAAGGACTTTCTGAATTTTTTTCTGCCCCAGGCACACAGCGGCATCGACTGGGAACGTGGATATGAATTTCTGGACAAGGAGTTGGCCCGTATCACCCGTGAGGCAGAGACCGGTGATCGGCGCATGGATGAATTAGTCAAGGTATGGCAACGTGATGGTGTTGAACGGTGGGTGCTGATCCACATCGAGGTGCAGGGAAACAGAAAGCCGGATTTTACATCGCGAATGTATACCTATCAATACCGCTCCCACGATCTCTACCAGGTACCAGTGGTCAGTTTGGCAATTTTAGCTGATGAAGATCGCGGTTGGCGGCCATCGGAGTATGATCATGAATTATGGGGAACGCAGATTTACTTCAAATTCACATCCGTGAAATTATTGGACTATTCTGAATCTGATCTGGAAAAGTCAAAAAACCCGTTTGCCATTGTCACACTGGCGCACTTGTACGCCAAAAAGACCAAGGGTCAAACGGAAAATCGCTATCAAATCAAGATGCGCATGATTCGTAATTTGTACCAAAGTGGTTTCAACCGTCAGCAGATCATTGATCTTTTTCGTTTTATCGACTGGGTATTTCACCTTCCAGAAGAAGACGACAGGCGATTATGGAAAGAAATATCTGACTTTGAGGAGATCCAGAAAATGCCTTACATATCAAGTGTGGAACGGTTTGGAATAGAAAAAGGAATAGAAAAAGGAATAGAAAAAGGAATAGAAAAAGGAATAGAAAAAGGAATAGAAAAAGGAATCCAGAAAGGGAAAGCAGAAATGCTGACACACCTGTTGCAGCACCGCTTCGGTACTGTACCTGACTGGGCCTGTGAAAGAGTTGCCAAGGCGGACCCTCCTTCCCTGGAAAAATGGAGTTTCCGCATACTGGATGCCAAGTCACTGGATGGAGTATTCTCAGACAATGCGTGATTCCAGTGTCTATTCCTGAACCGCCCGGATTTATTGTGGCCGCTGTTCGCTCGCAAAGCGGCAAGACAACAGTCACCATGGCCCTGATGGCAGCCTTTCGGCGTCTTGGCAAGGCCGTGGCCCCATTCAAGGCAGGACCGGATTACATCGATCCGGCTTGGCATCGTACCGTTTGCGGAACCCCATCCTGGAACCTGGACACATTCATGATGGGACGCCAGACCTGTCGCTCCCTGTTTCATGAACAACGCCACAATCGGCTCGGTATTGTCGAAGGCGTCATGGGATTGTTCGACGGCAAAAGTGGCGTCGGCGGACCCGGCTCCACGGCTGATCTGGCCGCTGTTCTGGAATTGCCGGTGATTCTGGTCGTGGAAGCCCGTGGCATGGCCGGCTCACTGGCACCACTGGTGGCCGGGTTCGGTGCTGCGGCGCACGGTTTCCACTTGGCCGGTGTCATCGCCAATGGCGTCGGCAGTGAACACCATGCCCGGCTTTTGGCCGAAATTTTGGAAAATGCCGCTTTGCCTCCCCTTCTGGGATGGTTGCCACGGGATCCTGAAATTGCCCTGGCAGAACGTCATCTGGGCCTGATCCTGCCCGCCGATCAACCCCTGGCAGACCCCAATCATCCAGATCGTCTGGCCTCTGCCCTGCGTTTCGACCCTGAGCGTCTTCTGGATGCCGTGGCTCGGGTAACCCCGGTTATGGCTCACAATAAAACTGATGAGGCAAACGAGATAAACAAATTCCCCGCCCAACCCCTCCTGGCCAATCAGGTGGTGGCCGTGGCCCGGGACCAGGCCTTTTGTTTCCTCTACGAAGCCAATCTGGCCTGGTTGACAGCCATGGGGGCCAAAACGCTCTTTTTTTCTCCCCTGGCTGGTGATTCGCTCCCGGCCACCACGACCGCCGTCTGGTTACCCGGTGGTTATCCCGAATTGCATGGGGCTGCCCTCGCCGATTCGGCAACCTGGCCCGATCTGCGACGCTTCGTGGCCCAGGGCGGCCCGGTCCTGGCCGAATGCGGAGGCATGATGGCCATGGGACGTTCCCTGAGTGACCCAGACGGCAGAATCTGGCCCATGGCCCAGATTCTGCCCATCGATACCCGCATGACAGGACGCCTTGCCGGCCTGGGTTATCGCCAAGACAAAACAGGAGTGCGTGGTCACGAGTTTCACCACTCCGTGCTACAGGATGCCACTCAACTGGATCCGGCCTTTATCGTGGACAAGGGAGATGGCGGTGTGCGTTGGTTGAACGTGCGTGCCTCCTACATACACTGGTATTTTCCCTCGGCACCCATGGCCGTCGCCGCCTGGTTCAACCGGGTGCCGTCGGTTTGCTTCGCGCAGGAACGGTCCTTGAACAATGCTTGATTCCATGAACGGTGTACGAGGCTGGGCAGCCCTGGTTGTCTTTTTTTACCACAGCATCCCTTTGTTCTACCCTGTCATTGCAACCCAAAAACAGGATTTGGCCAGGGGATTTGTGGATGCATTGATTGCCAAATCTCCCCTCTATGCCCTGTTGAATGGCGCGTTTGCCGTTTTTATTTTTTTCGTGTTGAGCGGCTTCGTCCTGAGTGTGCAATTTTTTAAAAACAAGGCAAGAATCAATATCATCTCTGCCATGCTGAGAAGATATTTCAGGCTTGCCATACCCATTTTCTCCGCCAATTTGTTTATTTTATTCTGCATCTATTTTAATTTATTTCATGAAAACGAAATGGTAAAAATTGGTATGTTGACTGACGGATTGCAAAAATACAATTTCACCTTCAATAGCTACAATATTTTTCAGGAATCTTTTGTGAAAGTTTTTACAGAGAGAAGCACAGTCATGAATCTTGTCCTGTGGACAATGCAATATGAATTGATTGGATCTTACATTGTTTTTTTAACAATCATTCTATTTGGAACATCAAAATTAAGAATTGCTTTTTATTTGTTTTTTATGATTTTTTTGGGAAAATTAGTCGGATATTATGTAATTTATTATAAATGCTTTATGTTTGGCGTCATACTGGCAGATATTTATGTTAATTTTCCAAAAGCAAAAACTCCGCCCAAGCCTTTTTTGTTTGAAATATTTTATATTTCAATCGCCATATTTGGCTTATTTCTTGGGTCCATGCCCATTGAAATTGTAGATCCTTCACAATATCAATCAATAATGCAAAAAATTACACGCGGCGTTGGCTTTGATGGTGTCTACGCCCTGGGTGGGTGTCTTGTTGTTTCTGGTGTATTGTTTTCCAATAATTTAGAAAAAATATTTAAATCAAAAATATCTTTGTTTCTTGGAAAAATATCATTTTGTCTCTATTTGATCCATATACCTGTCGTATTTACATTTGGATATTATATATTTTCATTTTTGCATCATAATAATTTCAGACACAATACCGCATTTTTTATTTACATTACGTTAACAATGGTTGCCATATTGATTATATCGTATTATTTTGAAAAATTAATTGACAAACCGTTCAATAGCCTTGCACGTCGCTGGGTCGGAAATATTCTGGGAATGCACAGATCGTAAGCTTTATCAACAGTAACCACGGGTGGCAACCAAAACAGGGTCATCCACTTTCTGGGCCACTCTCCCCTCTCTGGACTCTGGTCCAGATTTTCCTGACTTTTTTCAGGTTCAGGAATTTTTTTCACGTCATCTCTGGACAAAAAGAAGGATTGCCATTATCTTGCCCAGAGTGAGGCGTTGGTCTGCGGTTTGAGACGATACGCATGCCCAGATGGCGGAATTGGTAGACGCGCTAGATTCAGGGTCTAGTGACCGCAAGGTCGTGGAAGTTCGAGTCTTCTTCTGGGCACCATTCATTCAAGCTGAAGTTTCTTTATTATTTTCTTCTCAAGAAATACGTTTTGGGCTTCATCTGCCAGTCGGCGCAGTCAAGTTGGCGAGGGTTCTTGGCCCATGGTTGACTGCGGTATGAACACGACTCCTGCGCTGTCACGGCTACCGCGTCCCTGGCGAAAGCATCGGCCATGCGATCAGCCATGCGGTTTGGCTTTATGGCCGCTTCGCCTTGAATTGCAGGAATATGGAGGAAGTTCTGCGCTCTGGGGCATTGATGTCACCTTCGAAACGGTCCGCCAATGGTGTCTGACATTCGGTAAGGACTTTGCCAAGCGGGTCCGGGCAAGGTTGGGGCGGTCCGCGACACTTGGCATCTTGATAAGGTTTTCATCAAGATCAACGGAAAACAGCACTACCCATGGCAAGCAGTAGATCAGGAAGGCGTTGTCCTGGACATTCTTGTTCGGAAATGCCGGAACACCAAGGCAGCGAATCGCCTTTTCCGAAAGCTGCTCAAAGGATTGGGATACTCTCCGACGTACATCGTGACCGATCAGCTCAAAAGCCATGGATCTGCGGTCCGGGAATTGGGACTGACGGCAGAGCATGAAACCGGAAAATTCAAAAATAATCGGACAGAGAACTCACGCCAGCTAACGCGACAGCAAGAGCGGCTGATGCGAGGTATGGTCGAACCGGGGTAACGGAATTCACAGCTTGTAATGTAAGGCATTTTTTTGTTCTCCTCGAAGTGGGATAAATTTACCCAGAATTGGTTGTCCAATTCTTCTGGCAGGCTCAGCACCCAGTCGATAAAGCGAAAGAGATCAACGATCTGTTGACGATTGAAACCACGCTCGTACAGCATGCGTGTGATGCGCTTTTTTTGCTGAAATCGCTCCGCCGGTTGGCTTTTGGTCTGTTTCCCCGTCAAGTGTACGAGGGTGACGATGGCAAACGGGTTATTGGACGACTCCAGTTCAGATAGTTTATCGAGATAATCCAATAACTTGACCGTGTTGAACCGGTAAACCAATTCAGATCCCCACTGCACCTGACGGTATTCTGAAACCCGCCAGCCTGGTTCCTCATCCGCGAGAATTGCCAAGCCAACAACAGGCTTACGGTGGAGATCATGTGCCCGATGCTGACAGGTGTACATCCGCTCCGCAAATTCCGGATCCCTGTCTCCTTGGATTTCGACATGGACCAGAACCCAGAGTTCTGCTCCATCAAGAAGCCAGACCTTGACCAGAGGAGATCCACACGGCGATTGCTGGACTTTGCCTCCCGCGTGATCCGATCCAATTCTTTATCGAGGAATTCAGGGCCACGCTGCCAATCGATACTTTCATGTGCCTCTGGAAGAAAAAATGCCAAGAAATCCTTGAAGTACGCCTTCAGGATCTCCTTCCACGGGGAGTCGTACTCGGTCGGTTGGCTCTGTTTGTCGTGATCGGTCATCAAAAACGTCCTCAAGGGTTGGACCTTGACAGCCTGAACCACCAGTACTTGCGGAAAGCAGCCTGAATTCGCACCCGTTTCAGTTTTCTTTCAAAGAGCCATTGGAAAAGATGGTTTCGGTGACCCATGCCCAAAATCCGCTGATGCGGCACTGGGCCATCCAGAGACGGCTTCTCCATGCCCGGATTGTCCAGGATTTTACATCCCCAGTCCATAAAAATCCGTAAGGATGCCCTTCCACAAATACCCGGAATCAATCTGAATAAATCAATCGGAAGGGACAATACCTTTTGGCCCACGGTATAGTTGAAATGGAGAATGGGGGCAAAGAGAGAAAGAAAAGGCCACTTCCAGGATGGCGGAAGGTTCAGTCAAACGAGTGAACCAAGACCCAAACCACTTCGCAACATTTCGAATTATTCGAGATTTTTTCAGGATCGGGAGGGGATAAGCGATTTCTTGGGAAGCGTGAGAACGCCTTTTGGAAAAAGGGTGGCGGAGAGAGAGGGGTTCGAACCCTCGGTACCCTTTTGGAGTACACACGCTTTCCAGGCGTGCACCTTCGACCGCTCGGCCATCTCTCCGCATGTGCAGGAACCACCATTCATGATTAGATCAGATGCTTCGTTTTGATTCAAAGAAAAATTTGAGCATCTGGATGATTTCCGCGCTACAGGTGGTCTCTTCAACCATGGAACGTGTTGGTAACGTTGACGTTGTGGTTTTGGTTCTGGTCATGCCATAGACGATTTTGCCGAAGCGGGCCTGGCGACTGGTTTCCAGACACATGGCACAGGGTTCCAGGGTAACCGTCAATTGGGCACCAACCAGCCGATAATTGCCGACCCGGTTGGCGGCCAGACGCATGGCCTGCATCTCCGCATGTCCGGCGGGATCCATATTGGCCACCGGTCTGTTGCCACTCTGTGCCAGATAACGACCATGAACATCCCGAACCACAGCTCCAACCGGCACCTCATCCAGCAGCGCCGACTGGGTGGCTTCGATCATGGAGAGCAACAAAGAGGCTGCATCAGGTTCCAGGTACTGAGGATTTTTTGCCGCTGGGCGTGGTGGATTTTTTGCTGTCATTGTCCTCTTCCGTATTGCCTGCTGCAACCACCGGACCCAGAAAAGTCAAATCAAAACGCTGGTGATCCCAGGCAGTTTGGGCAGGATCCCGCGAAAAAAACCACCCTTCGTGCATGACCTGGTCTTTCGGATCGGTGACCGCCACCCAGACAGCCGGATTGACATGCCCTTCCGGCCCACGCACCACCACCCCCTCATGCAGCAGAAGATCGGGCATATAGGCCACGACTTCCAACCAGCCTCCCCAGGGACCCCCCAAACGATCCCCGACCCGGATTTCCAGGCGTTTCACCACCAGGGTGCGTTTGTCCAGCAGGGAAAAGGCCATCGGCAATCCAGTGCTGTTCCGCGCCATGGCAACGGTAGGACGTGCCTTCAAGGTCAATACATGGGGGGCAAGCGGCAAACGCTCCTGCTTCTGGGCTTCAAGCACCACAAAGGTATCCGAAGTTTCCGGTTCGGAAAAACATCCCGTCAAACCAAAGGCAAGACATCCGCATCCGAATATCCACGATATTTTTCCGGCATTTTTACGGAGACCCATGACCCATTCCTGCCAACCCGTTGTGAGACCCACAATCCATTCCCGCCAACCTGTCGTGACTGACAAAGACATCTGGATACTCCCCTCATGCACTTCCACTCACCCTGGCAATTGTTTCCTGAACAGGGTGGCTCTGACCAGTGATTATTTGATTATATTTTTGTAACAATTCATCACCCGGAACGAATCGGGGTCCAGGGGGCTGGCGACCGGACAGGTCCAGGACAAAGTCCTGGCAGGGTTCAGAGCGAAGCCCTGATAAAGACTTTCATATCCAAGCTTTTCTTGAAAAAGCGCTGAATAGTTACATATTTTATTCATGGTAATCTTTTCAACCCAATCACCAGATCCATGACATTGGTGCCGG
Source organism: Magnetococcales bacterium (assembly GCA_015228935.1). NCBI lineage: Bacteria > Pseudomonadati > Pseudomonadota > Magnetococcia > Magnetococcales > Magnetococcales bacterium. The sequence goes on from JADGCO010000001.1 coordinate 98,976, forward strand.
TTGGCCCGGTGTGCAACAAATCCCCGCTGGCAGCCAAAAAGGTTTGTGCATCGGCCTGGGCCAGAGAAAGATCTGGATCCAGACCGGCGGCCCGACCTCTGGCAATGGTCCCCCCATCCACCAGGGCACCAGCCCAGGAACCAGGACCATCCGAACCATCGGTGCCTGCCGCGAGAAGAAAAAGATCCTCCCGTCCCTGAATCTCCCGGGCCGCCGCCAGAGCCAAATGTTGATTCCGGCCGCCCTTTCCAGGTGCGGGCGGCAAGACCACCGTGGTCTCACCTCCCCAGAGATATACGCCCGGCTCCCCAAGCGCCAATGCGGTCGCCAAAGTACGACCTTGTTCTGCCGCATCTCCTGTCAGGATACCGGAAGTCAAACGCACAGGATATCCCCGGGAACGCGCCCGTGCTGCCGCACCCCGCAGGGCATCCGTCAAACAGCCGACCACACGCACATCCAGGTTGGCAAACATGGGATCCCCGGGTGACGGCAAAGGTGGGGTTTGGACCAACAATGCCCTGAGCCACTCCGGCACCATATCCAGGTCAACATCTCCCTCATCCGGAACCAACAATCCAGAACCAATACTGGCCGGATCATCCCCTGGGACATCGGAAAGAAGCAAAACACTCGCGGAATGCTGTCCCAAACAGGCTGCCAAACGCCCCCCCTTGATCCGCGACAATCGTTTGCGAATCCGATTGACCTGATGAATATCCAGACCACTGCCCAATAACCAGGCATTGACCCGGCGCAATTCTTCCAGGGTGACAAACTCCGGCAAGGATTCCACCAGGGAGGACGTACCCCCGGAAATCAGGAAGAGGAACTTTTTCCTTGCATTGTTGTCTGACCTTGATTGCATGAAATCCAGCAGGAAATTTCCAGCGCGCAGTGAGGAGGCATCGGGAATTGGATGTGCGGCTTCCAGAACACGAACAGGCAGATTATTGTCCAGGGATCCACTGTACCCGACCTTGGTGATGACCAGACCAGCCGCAATCCGGTTCCCCAATACATCCAGGGCACCTCGCGTCATGGCCACGGCGGCCTTGCCAATGGCCACCAGATGGACCAGTTTCCAGGTGCATGAAAGAGTCGCCAGGGCATGCCGCACCACTTTCTGGCCGTCAACCCTTGTCAAGGCAGCGTGGAATATATCCAATAGATGTGCGGATGGAAGCCATCGATCCATTGGGTCAGAACCGTCCGTGTTGACATCGGTGCCCGTCGTTTGCATGCGAATCGATTTCATGAAGCACTCTGCCCCAGGATGGGAGATAGGACAGCATGAACCGAACCGATCAGGAATCCAGCAAAAAAAATTGGCTGATCATGGCAGAAAAATTTCGGCACATGTTGCCTGAAAAGGTTGCGGCTCTGCAACAATCCATGGACGGTCCTCTCTCCGGTGCCCATGGTCTCCGCCAATTGGAAAACCTGCCCCACCTGCTGCATCAAATCAGCAATACAGCCGCCACCTGCGGCTTTCAGGAAATCACGACCCGGGCCAGACAACTGGAAAATCTGGTCGATACGCTTCTGACCCAACCCGATACCAACGGTCCTTCGCCAGACGATATTCGCAGGGGATTTCAGCAACTCAAGGATGAAATGGACCGCGTCTATCAGAATGGCCAACCCAGCATGACAACCCCCAGGATTGCTGGCATGTCCACTCCAGATACCATCAATCCTTTGGATGAAAAATTCATTTCTGGCAACCTTCCGCTCCCGGATACCAAAACCCTGACCGCCAAAAAGCCGATCATCCTGATCGGCGACGATGATCCCATGTTGCGAGAGATGATCGCCTGGTTCCTGGACGAATGCGGCTACCAGATCATCAAGGCTGAAAACGGCAAACAGGCCGTGGAAAAATTTTTGGAACTCCCTGTCGATCTGGTCCTGCTTGATGCCGAAATGCCTGTCATGAACGGCTTCGAAGCCTGTATCCGCATCAAAAACACCCCTAAAGGCAAGGATGTCCCGGTCGTCATGGTCACCATTCTGGACGACAAGGCTTCCATCGAAAAAGCCTTTGAAGTCGGTGCCCACGATTTTATCCATAAACCCATCCACTGGACTGTCCTGAAGCAAAGGTTGCGGATTCTCCTCGAAGTCAGGAAAAACGAAACCCTGCTGAAACAACACCTGGAAAATCTGGGCACCCTGGTGGCCGAAAGAACTGCCGAACTCAATCTGGCAAAAGAGTCCGCCGAGGCCGGGATTCGCGCCAAGGATGAATTTTTGGCCATCATCAGTCACGAAATGCGTACCCCCTTGAACTCCATCATCGGCTTCTCCGACCTGTTGATACAAAGCATCGGCGGGGAAGAAGAAAAATCCTGGCTCCAGATGATCTCGAAATCCGGACAACTTCTGCTGGAACTGATCAATGAAACTCTTGAACTGGTGGAAGTCGATTCAGGAGAATACCGGTTTCAGAACATACCCTTTGATCTGCCGGAACTGCTTGATGACATTGTTGATACGGTCAGACCGCTCGCCCAGGAGAAAAAATTGGCCCTGGGTCTTGCCCGTGAAGAACTCAAGGCCTGTCCGCAGCAGGTCCATGGCGATCCGAAACGCTTGCGACAGGTCTTGTTGCATCTGGTACGCAATGCCATTAAATTCACGGATTCCGGCTCTGTGCGTCTGGGCGTCAAACCCAGTGTCAATCCCAACAATCGCACCCTGCTGCATTTCTGGGTTGAAGATACCGGTCCCGGAATTCCTGCCAACAAACAGCAGGCCATTTTTCAGGACTTCACCCAGTTGGAAGAGTACCACACGCGCAAACATGAGGGAATCGGCCTGGGATTGACCATCTGCAAACGATTCATCCCCTGTATGGGCGGAAAAATCTGGGTGGAAAGTCGCGTGAACCATGGCTCTACGTTCCATTTTACGGCCAACCTGGGATCTTTTCCAAACCAATAGGATGAGGTGTTGCCGCCTGGCAGGTTCCCTTCTTCCGGCATGGTCATCCATCCTGTTTTGTTGCAGCTTGTTGGTGGCGGGATCCGCCATTGCCGAATCCGTCCCGGAAGTGGCGGGATCCGCCGTTGCCGAATCCGTCCCGGCAGCGGAAAATGAACCGGTCGCCTACCGGGTCTCCTTTGTTGTGACCGGGGACCCTGCCGTGCATTCCCTGCTGGAACGGGTCTCCCTCACCTACAAAGAGATGGAATCCCCCTCCCCGTCCCTGGTCTTGCTGCGCGGCCAGACCACGGCTGACCGCAAACGGTTGTTGAAAGCGTTGCGCTCCGAGGGATATTTTGCCGCCGTGGTCAATGTCCGGTTTGCAGAGGCCAAACTCCCCGACGAACCGATCCATCTCCTGTTTGAGGTCGATTCCGGTCCTTTGTATACGTTGCATAATCCCTCAATCCAGATCCACGCAGCCAATTCTGCATCCAACACTCCCCTCCAAAACCAGGAACAGGGGCAAGGGCAGGAACAGGAATCCACCCATGTTCCTCCGCCACCCGAAAAACTGGGGCTGATTCAGGGAGGACCAGCCCGCAGCAATCAGGTCAGGCAGAGCGACAAGGCCTTGTTGCAGCATGCCCAGGCCCAGGGCCATCCTTTTGCGACCCTGTTGCCCCGGCGCGTGATCGTTGACCATGCCACCCATACCATGCAGGTCACACTGCATCTGCGTCCAGGACCTCGCGCCCGCATGGGAACAGTATCCTGGCAAGGGTTGCAAACCGTCAAACCGGAATTCGTGCAGCAACAACTCCTCTGGAAGGCGGGTGATCTCTATCAACCCGCTCTGTTGGAGCGTACCCGCAACGCCTTGCTGGCCACCGGTTTGTTTGCCATGGTCGATCTGCAACCCGCCGCCGCCCTGGAAACCGATGGCTCACTTCCCGTAACCATCACCGTACAGGAACGCCTGCAACGCACCCTCTCCCTGGGAGCCGGAGTCAGTTCGGACGAGGGGCCAAAAATCAACCTCGGGTGGGAACATCGCAATCTGCAAGGCGGGGGAGAACATCTGGCAACCCAGGTCGAATATGGCCAGGTGAGAAAGCGCTTCAAAAGCAATTTCGGCAAACCGCATTTCGGACGCCGGGATCAAACCCTCCTCATGGAACTCATCACCGAAAACGAAAATGTCGAAGCCTATCAAAAACAATCCGTCACCCTGCAAAGCGGTCTGGAGCGCACCTACGAGCAGGGATGGCGTCTGTCATTGGGTGCCTCATACCGGTTGGCGGAGCTGTTCACGGGGGATTCTCATACGCCGGATGGAACCGGCACCTTTGGACTCGTCTCCCTGCCATTCCGGGCCACCCTGGATCACAGCGATGATCTCCTGAACCCGACCCGGGGCTGGCGGCTCAATGCCTTTTTTTCTCCCCTCCTGGACACCCTGGAAAACGGTCACTCCTTTACAAAACTTCACCTGCAAATCACCGGTTACCGACCGGTCACGGATGCCCCGCGCCTGGTGGTCGCCGGACGCATCAAGGCCGGCATCCTGACCGGCTCCAATCGCAGCGAAGTCCCCGTTGACGAACGCTATTATGCAGGTGGCAGCGGGTCACTCCGGGGATACGCCTATCAACTTGTCGGACCTCTGGACAGCAGCGACAAACCCCTGGGAGGACGTTCCCTCCTGGAATCATCTCTCGAAGCCCGGGTGCAGGTGCGGGAGTCCCTGGAGATGGTTCTCTTCCTGGATGAAGGAGCGGTCATGAAAAGTCCCGTCCCCAATTTTTCCGAGCGTCCCTATTTCGGGCTGGGCAGTGGCATTCGCTATTTGACACCCATTGGACCCTTGCGTCTGGATGTCGCCTTTCCCCTGGATCAGCGACCCAACATTGACAAAAGTGTCCAGCTTTCCGCCAGCATCGGTCAGGCATTTTGAGACGCTTCCATCCCTTTTCCGTGCGCCATCTGGCGGGACTGTTGTTCCTGATCCTGTTGTTTTGGCTCTCCGGATCACTGTTGCACCTCCTGCGCTCGCCGGCAGGCATGACCTGGCTGGAACAGCAGCTCAACCAGCTCCTGACCCGCCACAACATTCCCATTACCCTGCAAGGCTTGCAGGGTCCTGTTCCTTTCCAGATACGCCTGGACCGTCTGGAACTCACCGATTCACAAGGAGTCTGGCTCGCCGCCCACAATCTGGAACTGCACTGGTCCGGCATGCCCCTGTGGCGGGGCGTCGTGCAAATCGACCAGGCCAGAATTGCGGAGTTGTTCTGGTATCGGCAACCGCGCCCGGAACCGCCAGACCCCCGAACTCCCCCGCAGAACACGACCAACACCCGGAAAGATGATCCCGGCATGGGACCGTTTGCCGCTCTGATCATCAAGCAATGGGCCATCGACCAGGTACACCTGCTTCAACCCATCCCGGGTCTGCCGACCGTCGCTTCCCCGAACCAACCCAACATGTTTTCGGTACAGGGTGCCTTGCATCTGCCGTTACCTGCGGCGGATACCTCTTCCCCCCTGCCCGGTCCAAGCTGGCGTCTGACCGCGCACCAGGACCGGCTTTTTACCGTTACCGCTCACGGCACATTGAGTTCGGATTGGCTGGCCCAGACCTCCACATTCGAAATTGATCTGCCCGATCTCACCCCCTGGAGTTCCCTTGTGCAGACCCCGCTGGCCGGTACTGCCCGGCTGGTTCTGGACAGCAAAGGCCTCTGGCAACAGACCCAGGTCGAGGCCACCCTGGATACGCACGCCCTGCACCTGGCCAACTGGCAAGCAGAAAGCGTGCAAACCCGTCTGAGCAGCAACATTTCCCTGACCAGGGAGACCGTGCTGCCCGTCACACTCGATTTGCAAGGCACCACAGGACCCTGGCATTGGGCGGCTGCTCCGGGCTTGCCGAACGATCCCCTGACCTTTGCCCTGCGCCTGCATCTGCCGGTTGGTGCCCCCCTTCAGGTGCAAAACCTGACCCTCCAGGGATCCCCTCTCCAATTGACAGGTCATGGCCAATTGGACCCGGCAACCGGAGTCGGATCCGGCTCCCTGGTGGCCGACCTGACCGAAGTGACCGATTGGCTGGTCATCACCACCCCATCGCACAGGAAAACAACCGGTTCCGGCAAGGAAACAACCGGTTCCGGCAAAGAAACAGCCGGTTCCAGCAAGGAGACAACCGATTCCGGCAAGGAAACTGTCGTTTCCGCCAAGGGAACAACCGGTTCCAAAAACATCGCACCCAATCCCGGCACCAGGACAACCAGTTCCACCAAGGAAAAAACTCCGGGTGGCAGGGGTCAACTCCGGGTTGATTTTTCCCTGGCTGCGGAGTTGCAGAAGTTTGATATCCATGCCCGTCTCTCCCTGCGGGAGTTGCATGATTGGCCTGCCGCCATCACGGCACTGACGGGTCCAACACCCGTCGTGGCCGCCCGTCTGACCGGAGAAGGACCCCAGCCAGGCACCCTGCGTCTGTCAGAGGCACGGGTGGACGGTGCGGCCCTGGCGATCACGGGCAACGGAGACCTGCATCTGCCGACCCGCCAATTCACGATGGATTGGCAAGGGGAGTTGCCGGATCTGCGTCCCCTGGCCCGTGTGCAGGGTCATGCCGTGGCCGGACGGATGCGCGTGCATGCCACCCTGGATGGCCACCTGGACAATCCTGCCGTCCAACTCGACATCAACGGCGAAAAACTGCTCTGGAATCGCCAACCCATTGCCCGGCTTCAGGGAAAAATCCAGGGACGGCATCTGCTGCACAAGCCCGCAGGCGACATCCACTTGACAGCCCTCTCTCCCGGTGGAGAAAGCCAGGTTGCGGCTGTTTTTCAGGTGCAGGAAAACCGGCTCGATGTGTCCCATCTGACGGTTGCCGCACCGGCGGGGACCTTGCAGGGAAACCTGCTCGCCAATCTGACAAACGGCCTGACACAAGGAAAGTTGTACGGCGCAATCACCAACCTGGCCTCTCTCACACCACTCCTGGGCGTTCCCCTGACCGGCAAGGGAACGTTACAGGTCGATCTGCAACACGCGCGGGGCGAACAACACCTGACAACCCGCCTGGATGGCCAACATTTGGCCATTCCCTGGGGATCTGCCCGGCAGGTGACCCTGGATGGCCGGGGTGAGGATCTTTGGGGCAAACCCCGCTTGCAGGGCACCCTGACCACCACGGAGGGGCGGCGGGGGGCGCATCGTCTGGAGCATTTTCAGGTCAGTGCCGAGGGAAGCCTGCAACATCTGGCCCTGAATCTCACCGCACGGGGCGACTTCCTGCAACCCTTCACCCTGCTTGGCTCCGGGGCCGTTTCCCTGACCCCGGCATCCAGAAAAACCCCTGCCTCTCTGGCCATGACCATCCATCAACTTTCGGGACAACTTGGCGAGGAGGCACTGCGGCTGGCGACCCCCCTGCACATGGTGCAAGGCAAGGAAACATTCGACCTTTCTCCCGTCTCTCTCTCCCTGGGCAGTGCCCGGCTGAAGGCCCATCTCCACATGGACTCTCAGGCTGTGGCTGGCGAGATGCACGTTCAGACCCCCCTGGCCATGGCAACCCGCCATCTGGACAAACCCTGGACAGGGGTTGCCGAGGGTACCTTCCATCTGGCAGGTTCTCCACAGGAACCTCACCTGCGCGGCACCATCAACCTGCAAAAATTGCGGGCCACCCATCCGGCCTGGACCCGGATCCCCCCCCTGGATGGCCAAATCACCCTGGGTCTGGCCGAACAACTCCTGACGATGACGGCAACCACGACCTCATTGTCCCATGGATCCCTGTCGGCGAACGGAACCCTGCCCGTGCATCTGCAACTGCTGCCGTTTCGCTGGGAAATTGCCCCGCAGGCGGAATTGACGGCTGCCTTGCGGACCGATTTTCGTCTGGAACATCTGGCCACCTTCCTGGACATGCCGCAACAGGAACTGGCAGGTCGTCTGCAAGGGAATTTGCAACTTGGCGGTGCTTTCTGGCAGCCGCGTCTCACCGGCACAGTCCAGGTGAGCGAAGGCCGTTATCTGCATCTGGAAAACGGCACGGAGTTGAAAAACGTGCAACTGGAAGCCCAGGCCGACCAGCAAACCCTGACCATCACCCATCTGGCAGCCACCAGCGGCCCCGAAGGCCACATACGCGGCACGGGCCATCTGGGTCTAGCCCCGGAGACACATTTTCCCCTGCACCTGGATCTGGAGCTGACCCAAATCAGACCGGTCAACAATCGGATTGTCCACACCCTGGCCGATGGACAAATCCGGCTGCGGGGTCCCCTCCTCGCCCCCCGGATTGCCGGTGCCGTCACTCTGGGTCAAACAGAAATATTTCTGGCCAATCCGGAACCAGAAGAGCTTGACAGTATTGCCGTCGAGGAACAGATGCAGGGGGTACCCCTGGAACAAACCAGGGTTGCGGCAGAGCGGGATGCCCCAACACCGACCCTGGATTTAACCATTTTTTCTCCAGGTCGTCTTTTCACCCGTGGCCGGGGAATCGATGTGGAGTGGTCAGGCGAAATCAAGGTGACTGGCGAAGCCGCCAATCCTGAACTGCGTGGCTTGCTGGAGATGCGGCGTGGTCAGGTCGATTTGTTGGGGCAGCGTTTTCAGGTGGTACGCGGTACCCTGAATTTTACCGGCGTGCAACCCCCCAATCCCCATGCCGACATTGAAGCCACCCTGCAACGCAAGGATCTTCAGGCCACCCTGCACATTCAGGGACCGCTTCGTTCGCCGACCCTCTCTTTTGCCAGCGACCCACCGCTCTCCCAGGATGATGTCATTTCGCACATTTTATTCGGGCGCAATACGGCCGCGATCAATCCCACCCAGGCCGCCAGTCTGGCCCTGGCCCTGCGCACCCTGAAAGATGGCAGTGGGCGTGGTTTTCTCAGCCGGTTCCAGGAGGCCATCGGCATCAACAATCTGGACTTCACCCCCGGAGAACGCCCGGAAACCGGCGTGGTCAAGGTAGGCAAATATTTGAACGACAAAATATTTCTCCAAGTGGAACGCGGCCTCGCGCCCGGCACCGGCGGTGTCTCGGTGGAAATGGACATGACCCCCAGTCTCTCCCTGAAAACCGACATGCACGAGGAAAAATCCCAGGAAATCGGCGTCAACTGGAAACATCAATACTGAAAAGCCCATGACAAGACAAACAGATCAAAGAATCAAGCCGGCCAAACTCCGAACATTCTGGTGGAGTCACCTTTGCGGATTTTGATGGACTGCGCGGGTCAAGTATCGGACAATCCTGAATTGCAAAAAAACACCAGGAATGCTGGAAAAAAGCGCAACTGTCCCGTCATGGACAAAGTCAGGAAAAGGCAGCCATGAACTCTGTCCGTACCAGGGTGGATGTGGAAGGGAACTGCCGGTTCATGTCGGTACCCCATCTGTCCACTTGGACCTTGGCACGGACCGAGCAAATACGGCCTTTACAGGAACGGGGAATGTGGCATACTCCCCCAGGGTGACCGGGAGCGGAATGCAGCAGAGAAGAGACATGATTTCATGAATGATCACAGCAAGATTATTTTCTGGAAAGCGATATGACCATCCTGGATCGTCTTGGCTATTTTGTTGGTCATGCCCGCATAATCAAACCACGGCCAAAATTGGTGATCCGCATTCTGACCGGGTACGCCAGAACCTTGTTGCTGGGCCAGACTGTGTTGCGCACCATGGAACTGGCCCTCCTGACCGAATGCAACTCCAAGTGCGACATGTGCTACGCGGCCAAGGTCAAGCAACCGGAAAAAACCTATCTGACGGTCGCGGAGTATGCCGATCTCTGGCAACAAGCCAGAAAGCTCGGAACTTTTTCTGTGCTGCTCTCCGGCGGCGAACCCACGTTACGCCGCGACATTTTGGATATCATGGCCGTTTTGGATCCGAAAAACACCATTATCGGCATGACCACCAACGCCTCTCGGCTTACTCCGGACTTCCTGCAAGCCCTCCAACAGGCTGGACTGAATACCCTGCATTTGAGCCTCGATGGTTTGGACCCAGCCACCAATGACCGAATCCGGGGCATGAAAGGCCACTTTGACATGGTTATGAATGCCATCGAAGATGCCCAATCGGCAGGATTGCATGTGTTTCTCTCCACCGTCGTCCATCACGAAGGGTTGGACAAAATGCGCGCCATGGTGGAATTTGCCCGCAAACGCAAGGTGGGCGTGGTTTTTTCCCTGGCCTGCATTTCCGGCAATTGGGACCAGCGGGATGGGGTCCTGTTGACCGGCGAGGAGTGGCAGGAAGTGCAAGCCTTCATGCGTGCCAATCCCCACATTCGTTCCGATTGGACCATCAATTTTTCTCTGCGCCAGGAGTGTCCGGGAGGACGAGAAAAGGTCAATATTTCACCCTACGGCGATGTCATGGGATGTGGCATGAACTTCATCTCTTTTGGCAATATCCGGGAGGAACCTCTGGAGAAAATCTGGCACCGCATGCAGCAGTTTCCCTATTTCAAGGAACGCTCGCCAAACTGCCTGATCGGTGCCCATCCTGAATATATCCGGAATTATATCGCACCCATCTCCGGGCAACGTGTTCCCGTCCAGATCGACCAGCATCCAAGTTACCCGATTTCGTTGGCTGATCTGGATTCCAGGACCTGATGCCATGGCACACATTGTCATGGTACAGCCCAGCACATCCCTGACGGGATCGTTCATCCGCATGATTCCGCTGGGAATCCTCTATGCCGCCAGCCGGGTCATCCGCGATTTGCAGCTTGATGTGGCTCTGCTCGATGCACGCATCAACCCGGATCGCTGGCAACAGGACCTGGAAACGTGTCTGACCCCAGAAACCCGGATCGTCGGCTTCAGCGTGATGAGCGGTTTTTCCATCCTCGAAAGCCTGAAGATCACCCGCTGGATTAAACAGCACCATCAAGAAATTATCGTCGTCTGGGGTGGTCCGCACCCGACCTTCAGTCCGGAAGACACCCTGGCCGAACCCACAATAGATTTCGTCATTCGTGGCTATGGTCGTGATGCTTTCCACGATCTTGTTGCCCACGTCTGGCAACGTCCCGAAGCACCGCAAAAGGAAGATATTCAAGGGCTTGGTTGGCGCAACGAGTGGGGAGAAACCAGACTGAATCCGGAAAGCGATCAATTTGAATTCATGGATTACCAGGAAATTCCCTACCACCTCATTGCCGATTTTTCGGTCTATCGGCATATCGACGGCGACGCGATGGTCTTTCCGCTCTACAGTGTCATGGGGTGTCCCTATAAATGCGCTTTTTGCAGTACCCCGGCCCAACTGGCCGGCTTCCGGAAAAAATGGGTTCCCTATGCTACGACGGATGTTGTCAACCACATTCGTATGGTAAAGGAGCGTTTCGGGGCCAGTTATATTTATTTCATCGACGAGGACTCCTTTGTCAACCTGGCCCACGTTGAAGCCATCGTCCGGGGAGTGCGGGAGGCTGGCTTGCAACTCAAGCTGGGTTTCAGGGGGGCCCGGGTCAATGAAATCAAGCGCATGAGCGACGATTTCCTGGAAATGCTCGTGAATGCGGGTACGAGTACCATGCATGTGGGGGTCGAATGCGGCTCAGATCGCATTCTGAACCTCATGGGAAAGCATATCACGGTGGCGGATATCCTTGAGATCAATCGCAAACTGGCACGGCATCCGCAACTGCGGATCTTTTACAATTTCATCGTCGGCTACCCCACGGAAACCTTTGAGGAGACCCGCCAGACCCGTGACCTTGTGCTGCGTCTCATGGCCGACAACCCCTCCTGTTTCATCATTCCGCTCAACAAACCCCGACCCCTGCCACGCACCCGCCTTTATGAGCTTGCCCTCAATCATGGCTACCGACCCCCACAGACGTTGCTGGAGTGGGGCAGTTACGATGTGGAATCATCGGATTACAATCCGGAATGGCTTTCTGCCAGCCATAACCGCTGTATCCGTATGATGTTTCTGGCCATGTATTTCATCGATAATAAAATTCACCGTCTGCACCCGCGTAACACTTTGTTTTTCAAGATTCTGCGTCTGCTCGCCCGAATCTATCGCCCCATCGCCATGCTGCGGTTTCGTTACGGCATTCACCAGTTTCTGGTGGAAGATTGGGTGTTCCGTCTGCTCAACCGGCTCTTGCCATCCCATTATTGAACGAATAAGACCTGCATGTTTCCCTCGTCACCGCCCAATCTGGAATATCGATGCACCTGTGGTCGTTGAAAAGTCTTTCCGACTCCCTGTTGCACCACTATGGCCGTGCCAGGTCTGCCATGCCTGCTTTGTTGACCCGGCCACTGGGATTTTTTTTCTACATTACTGGCCGGTGCAATCTCGATTGCAACTATTGCTGGCAGCGGGAAGATGAACAGGTTGCGGATCGCAAGAGTGGCTGGGTGAATTCCGCTGCCCGGGAGCTTCCTCCCGCTGCCTGGGTCGCTGCGGTGGAGAAGCTGCCGCGCCCCTGTTTTCTTGGCCTCTCAGGTGGGGAAGCAACCCTGGCGAAGAGTTTTCCGGATATCATGGCCGCTGCAACCCGGCGGGGCATCCCCACAACGGTCAACACCAATGCGGCCGCCCTGCGCCCACGACAGTTGGAACAAATGCTTGCCGGATCTTTGCGCAATCTCTCCATCTCTTTGGATGGTTTTGCCGAGGTACACGATAGCGGTCGCCGCATTCCTGGCTTGTTTCAGCGCATTGTACAGACTATAGAAACATACAACCGCCTGCGACAGGGTCGTTCCGGGGTTCATCTGACCATCAAAAGCGTTCTGACCGATGCCAATGTGGAACAGATGCTCGCATTCCGGCAGTATTGCGCCACGACCCTGCACGCTGAGACCCTCAACATTTCCCTGGCCAAAACGGGAAATCACGCCCAGTTTACTCTCATGCACCACGAAGATGCCCGCCGGGTGATCCAGGAAAAACCTGCCAGCTTGTATCCCTACAGCAACCCGGAAAAAGTGGCCATGCTCCTTGAACGCCTGCTGCATGACAACCGTTCCAGTCCTTGTCGCGTCACCCTTTATCCCTGGATGCCACATCCAGACCGTATCCGGTACTTTTTGAAGCAGTCCGGAGAGAGTGTCTACCAACCCTGTTACCTGGCGCGGGCGATGGTGTCCGTGTTGCCGGATGGTACGGTCATTCCCTGTCTTTCCCTGGGGTTGGGAAATCTCGGGAATTATCACTACGACATCGTGGAGCTGCTGCGTGACAATCAACCTTACCGGCAGTTTCTGGAAAAGATGCGCCAGGCTGAAAGGACACTGCCCGCCGCCTGCAATGTTTGCTGTTTTTCCCGTGTCCGCAGGGAGTGACGTGGTATGCTCGGCTCTGGACCGGGTTTCCGGGTTTTTCGATGTATGTGGAGTGTGGGGTATGGTTGTGCGCCGAACAGAATGCCAACAAAGCACTGACAAACCTCGGTGTACACTGGATTGACATGAATTTATTGGTTCGGGTCGGGTTTTCGGTTCTTCCGCCGTTTGTGGAGTATGATTGTGCGCCAACAAACCATGCGCTTGATCGATGAGTGGGTCGGTCAACCCTTGTGCCTTGTTTTGCGGCTTGTTCTGACAGGACATCATGTTCTTGGCAAATTGTGGCACAGACCCGCAGCAACATTACAAAAAGAGAAGGCTGTCAAAACCATCCTGTTGCAAAAATATTTTGGCATCGGCAGCATCCTGCACGCCATACCGCTGATTCGTGCCCTGCGTCGGCGTTATCCTGATGCCCGTATCGTCTTTGTCACCTTCCAGCCCATGGTGGAAACGATCCGACTTTGCAGCATCGCCGATGAAATCATCACCCTGCCGACGCACTCTCCAACAGCCTTTGTTGCAGCACTTTTCGGTACCCTGTGGCGCTTGCGCAGACTGCCGGTGGACATTTCCATTGACCTTGAATTTTTTGCCCGGTTTACCTTGTTGTTTTCCCTGCTGAGTGGTGCCCCTGTCCGCATGGGGTTTTTTTTACGGCATATCCGACCCGCCGCCTTGCTTTCTCATCCAATTTATTATAATACTTATCATCACTTGCGGTACATTTACTTTGCCTTTGGACAGGAGCTGGGGTTGACTCCCAACGCCGAATTTTTCCGGGATGTGCTGCCCACTCCCTCCAGTCTGGTAGAATCCCGATGGCGTGACCGCCTGGGACTGGATGCCCAACTGCCCATTATCGTCGTCAATCCCAACACCTCCGAACTGGTTTATCAGCGACGTTGGCCAGCCGGTCATTTTCAGAAATTGATCGGACGCATGGCCGAACGCTGGCCGAGGTACCAATATGTCCTGGTGGGAACGCGAAGCGAAAAAAAATATGTGGACTCCATCGTCGCTGGTCTGCACGCAACGGCAAACAAGGTCATCAATCTGGCAGGGGTCACCACCCTGGCAGAGCTTTTCAGCTTGCTGGGGTCCGCCAGCCTGGTGATCACAAGCGACTCGGGTCCCATGCATGTTGCTGCCCTCTACCAAACCAACCTTGTTGCATTTTTCGGCCCGGAGACACCGGTCGTGTACGGACCGGTGAATACCAATGCCATTGTGTTCCACGCAAGCCACCTCTACTGCTCGCCCTGTCTGAATGTGTATGACGCCAAAAAAAGTGTCCATTACCATCCTTGCGAGAATCCCCTTTGCCTTCAGGCCATCGATCCTGACATGGTTCTGAACATGATTGAAGAAAGATTTCTTGCATGTCCGACACAGCCTTCCCACCCCTGATCAGTCCGCTGACGCGCTCCAGACTGGTGGAACGGGTCGGGGAAAAACTTGTCGCCACGGATGGAGACGAATCTTTCTTCATACGGGACGGCATAGCCGAACTTCTCGTTTCTGCGGAGCTGGTTGCGCATCAACGTCATACACAGGAAGCCTTCGATACCCTGCCGCTTGCCGGACTTCCCTATTTTCGACCTGCGTTCTTCATCGACGCCGCCCGTTCCCTTCTTCTCCACGCGGAAACCCCGCCCCGAACCTTCGCCGAACTTGGGGGCGGAGAGGGTCATCTGGCCAGGCATCTGCACGACCTCTGGCCGGGACTGCAAAGTTGTGTGTGCGATTTGAGTCGTTCCTCCCTGGCCCGTGCCCCGCACCAACTGTGCCGGATCTGGTGTGATGTCACCCGACCGGTATTTGCTCCCGATACCCTGGACGCGGCTGCCTTCTGGGTATCACTGCATCATCTGTGTGTTCAGGAGCAGACCCAGGCCATGACGGAAATAGCCCGTGCGCTCCGTCCGGGTGGCCTGCTCCTGGTATGTGAACCCAATGCCGATTTTTACCTGCGCAAGGTGGTCTACAGCACATGCCTGGCGCAGGATGTATATTTCGACCAGGAAGCTGCCGTGGATTTTTCCCGTTTGGTCGAAGCAGCCACTTCCATCGGTCTGGAACTGGTCAGGTGGCGTTTCAGAAATCCGCCCTACAATCCTGTTTTTGTTCGTAAACTGGCGAAATGGCCAGTCTATCTTGCCGCCGTGGAGTTGTTGCATGGGCTGGATCGACTCCTGCTCCGCCCTTTGACCACACGACTGGCCGAGCCTTCCGCCAGCAACCTTTCCCGGCATCTGACTCTTTACGGCGAAGCCATTTTCAGGAAACGTCCATGATGTGTCCAACGTCGGCGGAATCAACCATCGCCAACTCTGCGTCTTCTGTCTGGGGTTGTCCTGTTTGTGGTGACGCACGGCATCAGCGAATTGGTTCGGTGCAACACCACCCTTTACATGTCTGTGTCGCATGCCGATTGCAGTTTTTGCATCCCCAACCGACGCCGACAGAGCTTGCCGCCATCTATCGGGACTACTATCAGGCGTGGGGAAAACTCGACGAGCCTGCCGTACAGGCTCAGGTGTCTGCCATGAAGCAACAGACCTTTCATGGCTACCTGGATATATTGGAACACTACGGGACCAAAGGGGGATCGCTCCTGGATATCGGTTGCGCGACAGGCGATTTCCTGTTGGCCGCTCGACAAAGGGGATTTGCTGTTCATGGCGTGGAAATCTCGCCGGAGGGAATCCGCCGCAGCCGGATGTTGTTTGGTTCCGCACACATCCATGCCGGTTCCCTGGATGACACGGCCTTTGCCGACCATCTTTTCGACATCATCATCCTGAGCGATGTTCTGGAACACATTTCCGATCTGAAGGGATTGCGTCGGCACATTCTGCGCCTGATGCAGCCCCGGGGCATGCTGCTTGTCGTCACGCCCGACGCCGGCAGCCTCAGTTGCCGTCTCATGGGCACCCGCTGGCCACATTACAAACCTGAACACCTGTTTTATTTTCAACGCGGGACGATCCGTGCGTGGTTGCAGGACTCCTTCCAGCTCCTGGTCTGTCAGCGCGCCGTCAAGACCCTGACGCCCATATATTGCGGGCAGGTTCTGAAACAATATGGTCAATTCCCCCTGGCCAGAATGACGGGGCGGTTTTTTTCGTCGCTGCCCGACTTTTTGGGCAACAGGCATGTTGCGGTCAGCCTTGGCGAAATGCTCGTCGTGGCCAAACGGGCGTCAGCCCCCCTCGGACTCGAACATTCCCAGCCACAGACATAAACGTCCCATCGGTTCAGATCCCCTCTGACCGAACATTCCCAGCCACAGACATAAACGTCCCATCGATCCGGCACTCCGGCACTCTGTCACTTCGTCACAAAATGAACCTGAAGAGTCTCCAGACAGCGTATGGCGGGAGGTAGGTCAGGCGGACCTCATGCCGGCCTGGGGGCAGCGGAACTCCCTGAAAGGCAAGATCGACCGGAAAGAGATGTGCGGGCTGATTATCGATGGTTGCCTGCCAGTAACTGCTGTAGCTGTTGGTAACGACCAGCATGGCATCTCCTGTGGATTCGGTCACAAAGGCATAGTGATCAGGTCCGGTTGCCTGAATCGAGACCGAATCCACGACCCCTTCAAGCCGGGATTGTATGCCGGAGGGAGGGGTGTATGTTCCGGCATCTGCCGCTGTCATGTACGCCGTGGAACGGAGTTGTTCGATTCCGGCCTTGCCCATGGCGGCCATGACATCTTCCTTGGTGGGAAGGATTTGCGTGCGTTCCGTCAGGAAAGCCCGGGGCAATACCTGGCTGTTTTCATAAATGTGTACCGGCAATGGACCGGGATAGGATTGCTGCCCCAGACAAGCAAACAGTCGGTAAAGTGCCGTAAATAAAGTGTCTGTCGTTATGGCAGGATCGCACCAGGTTTGAGCCGGGTTGGTCAGCCGGGGAAAATGTGCCTGGGTTGGAACAGGATGCAAGCGGAAATCGTCCAGGGGCTGCCGGGAAACGATATATCGAACATTGGCCAGGGAAAGAAGATTCATATCATAAAGTGATCCCACGTTCAGGGGCAGGGAAGACTCTGCCAGATTATCCCGAAATGTTGGCTTGCGGGATGGAGCATTCTGCCGCATGTTGGCAGGGGTATATAAATAGGCGCGATGCCCCCATTTCAAAAAGTAATCCCGGATAAACTCGGAATAGCGTGAATCGTGCATGGCCGGGTCCAGGATGAGTGACCAGAAATCATGATAACGTTTCGGGTAGACGTTCATGTACCCGTCTGCGGTTTCAAACCCGTAGCTCCCCAGAATGGCCGTATGAAGATTCGATGCCCCATCGCTTACCATGACGGCACGGTAACGCTTTTTGATCGCAACGGGCACATCTTTTGCCCACGCCAAAAGTTGCGGGTGCTTATAATAGGCGGCAAAATGGTTTTCTTCGAACACGATGGCAGAGATTTCGTTGCGTGTTTTTCTCGCCAGGAGATAGGTCAACAATACCACAAGAATGGCCAGGGCAACCCGACCTGCCAGCCGGGGCAGGGATTGACCCTTGCAGCTTTCCCAACGTTCCGCAAGATGATGAATGGCCAGCGCACTGGTGATGGCAGCGAAAAAGAATGTGTAAAATACCCAGCGCCACCATCCGAATTTGAAGAGAATCCAAGGTTTTGCGGTGGTCAAATGGGTGACGATGACAAGCAGCATGGGAAAGAGATATAACCCGGAGAAAGTCAGGATCGAGATGACAAGATAGGTGCCAATCCTGGTTCTTTTCCAGTTTGCATCGGCCAGCATGATGCCAAGAATGCTGAGCAGCCAGGGAATGACCATTTTGGGAAACACGTACAGAAACATGTCCGGATCAAACCGGATCTCCCCCGACATGTCCGCCGAGTTGGCCCGATGCGAGAGGGGGGCGTTCAGCAATTCGGACAGAAGGTGGGGAATTTCGGGCAAAACCATGCCTGCCAACATGCCCATCGCGACCTGAATGAAGGATCGGTTCCAGCGTTGCGGGTGTACCCAGAAAAACACCCCAAGGAGAGGAGCCGTCGTGATACTGATGAAAAACGGGGCATTGAGCGCATAAACCACACCACAAACAAAGCCGGTCAGCACGGCAAAGGTGCGTTTCGGCCAGTTGGTCAGGCGTATGGCTGTCCAGGCCATCCAGGGAAACAGTTCCAGAGCAAGCCCAAGTTGGGGATAGGGCGGGTCGTTGACCAATGTGCAAATGATTCCCCCCAGCAGGGCACTGAAACGCTTGACGGAAAAATCATCCACAAGCAGGCGATACGTGAAATACCCGGACAGAAACAACTGGATAAAATGAAACAATCCGTTGACCAGCCATGCTGGCATGACAAAAAACAGGTACTGGTCGATGTTGTGAATGTACGACGAGGCGTAATCTGTCCCTGATAATTGCAAGGGAGACCACAGATGGGCAGACAATCCCTGGGCGGCAGTGGCTGCATAGTTGGAAAAGAATGAATCTGCATGGTCACCCATCGGTATGTATGCATGCTCACCGAAGGCCCAGCGCGGGAAGGATCGCAAAAGCGCCCAGAGAATGAAAAAGAGGAGCGGCCAGAGCGATGAAAAAACAGAAGAAGAGGAAGCAGGTGGGGGAGAAGAACTGTTCGCATCCTGGGGTGGCGGGGCAGGCCAGGAGGAATTCCGGGAACAACTTTCCTGGGCTTGACACATGCGCGTGTGAGACATGCAGATATGACCTCGCAGACTACCTGGAAAATTGGTATTCTCCGCTGAATCAAATCGGTCGGTCAAGGGTGGTTGCCACCCATTGCTTGCGAAGTGTTCGGGAGAAACGGATTCACCATGGGACTCTTTCGCCAAAGGGCGCGGCTTTACACCCGGATCGTCATGGCCGACAGGCTCGGTCTGGTACAGCCTGTGGTGACGGCCTTCTTCATTACCACCCGTTGTAATGCCCACTGCAACTATTGCTACACCGACAAGGGTATTGCCAAACGCGATGAGATGACCACCCGCCAAATCTGCGATACCGTGGACGGGTTGGTCGGAATGGGCACACGCATCATCAACCTGATGGGCGGCGAACCCTTGTTGCGGGATGATTTTCCTGAAATTCTGCGACACATTCGCGCCAGGAACATTGTTTGTGATGTCAATACAAACTGTTTCCTGATCGAAAAGCACCTGGATCTGTTGCGCACACACGCCACGCAACTGTTCACCAGCCTCGATGGTGACGAACAAGCCCACGATTTGAATCGCGGTGCAGGCACGTTCAACAAGACGGTGCATGGCATTCGTCTGGCCCGGCAAGCCGGTATCCCGGTACGCATCAATTGCACGGTGACACGACACAATGCGGACAAAATCGATTTTTTAATTGATTTTTCAGAACGTTACAACCTGTTTCTCACCTTCACCCCTCTGGTGCGCGCCCATACCGGAACTCTGGCAAGCACGGCAGCCCTGACCCCCGACGACCAGGAAGCCAAAAATATTTTTCAACGCATCAAGGCTGCCAAGGCTCGCTCGACGCGCATCATGAATTCCGATGCCGCCCTCGATTATTACATCCATTATCCGGTTCCTTTCGGCACCATTGTGGGACGTGATGAAACCGGCCTCCATCGCAACTACTACACACGGACCTGTCCCTACGGACGGTTGCAGTTTTTTGTGACCAGCAATGGCAACGTGTACAGTTGCCACAACATGTGGAACGAACCAACCTATCAGCCGGGCAACGTGTTGCGTCAGGGAGTGCGGGATGCCATCATGCAGGCTCATGCAGGCCTGACCTGTAAATATTGCTGGCTGGCCAATCTGGTGGAGTGGAACGAGTTCACGACCCTCCCCTGGCTGTTCAAGGGGATCCGTATGACACTCAGGCAGATGTTCGAACGTTCGCAGCCGGGATCCGGCATATGACCTCTGTTTCCGCTCCGAATGACCTTACGTCAATCGCGCACCGGAAACACCGGAACGGTGTGAGTCCTCTGCCACGCAGAGCAAACGCAGCGGACCACAACGTGGATTTCCGATCCGGCATGGGCATGATGGAACATTCCAGGAAAAGATGGTAATCCAGATGAACATGGCGCGCACCATACGGGACCTGATCGTTCTGATACGCATCATCATCCAGGTGTTGCGAGTCAAGATTACTCGGCGGGCGCGGCCAGTGTCGGTAAATCTCCAGGTGACCAAACACTGCAATCTGGCGTGTTCCTACTGTTTTGCCGACCTGGAATCCCTGGCCACAGTCAAGGATCCCGACACATCGGAAATGATGGAAACCATTGACGAACTGTATCGCCATGGTTGCCGACACATCATCCTGATGGGAGGAGAACCCCTGATCCGAAAGGATATCGGTACCATCATTCGCCATATCAAAAACAGGTGGATGCGTTGCGAGATCGTCACCAACGGCTATTATGTCGCGCAACATCTGGAGGATTTGCAGGCATGTGATTCGGTCTGCGTCAGCCTGGATGGCCTTCGGGAAAGCAACGATGTCGTGCGCGGCAAGGGATGCCACGACACTGTGGTCAAAGCCATGGATTTTCTCCACGCAAAGGGAATCAAAACCCGGATTCATGCCATCATCACCCGGGAAAATCTGCACAGCGGCAGCATGCGCTACATCGCCGAATTGGCAGCCAGATACGGATTTGCTTTCAATTTTTCCATGGCCATGCTGCGGCCTGAACTGCGGGATGATTCCATCCATTTCACCGAAGAGGAGATCCAGGAGATCATTGCCGAGTATCGGCAGTTGCGCATGGACGGATTCCCGGTCTTCACCTCGGAGAGATGTCTGAAATATGTCGCCAAATGGCCCAAGAAAGGCTCCTATACAATTTTTGAGGCGGACTCATTGACCCCGGAAGAAAAGCGTTGGGTCATGCCCTGCAACTATGGCCGTTACAATGCCTTCCTCGATGTGGATGGCAGTGTCTACAAATGTTGCCTGACCTGGAAAAACGGCCTCAAATGGCGCGAACATGGCATGCAGGCCTGCATCGATCATGTGGGCCGGAATCTGCTCCATTGCGTTTCCTGCCGCAGCATTGGG
Source organism: Magnetococcales bacterium (assembly GCA_015228935.1). Classification (NCBI taxonomy): domain Bacteria; kingdom Pseudomonadati; phylum Pseudomonadota; class Magnetococcia; order Magnetococcales; species Magnetococcales bacterium. Next base: position 120,326 of record JADGCO010000001.1, read on the forward strand.
GACATCGATCGGGCCATGTTGCTGGAATTTGCCAGTCTGGGCAACTTGAGGATGGTGTGGAACTATTTGTTCAAGCGTTCCGGACGGCAAAAGGCAAAAGCAGTGCGCACATCATCATGAAAACCAGGCAGCGAAACCCATGAATGGACGGAATGGCATGCAGGATCAGGTGGTGGTACTCACCGGGGCATCCCGGGGCGTGGGCCGCTGTCTGGCGAAACGCCTGCTGGCCCGGGGTGCCGTGGTCATTGGAGTGGCCCGGGACGGTGCTGCCCTTGACAGCCTGGTCTGTGCGCATGCAGCTTCCCGGCGGGATGGAACGACACATGGGAGTGGCCGTTTTATCCCAGTGGCCTGTGACGTGGCGGATGCTGAGGCGGTGCGCCGCCAGGTCGGCGCGGCAGTGGCAGCACTGGGTCGGGTGGACCTGCTCATCAACAATGCCGGCGTGGGCTTGACAGCCAGCGCCCTCGCCACCCGCCGCGAGTGGAGCGAACGCGCCATGGCCGTCAATTTTTACGGCGCGGTGAATCTGACCGAAACCATCGCGCCCATGATGATCCAGGCACGTGCGGGTGTCATCGTCAACGTTGCTTCGGTCGTGGCCCGGCTGGGCATGCCGACGGTTGCCCATTATGCGGCGGCCAAGGCCGCACTCACGGCCTGGTCACAGGCTCTGGAATCTGAACTGGCCCCGGCAGGCATTCGCGTGTTGACGGTGCATCCGGGTAATACGGATACCGGTTTTCACACCAGCCAGTTGCAACCGGGAGGCTCGCCAGCATGGGTGACCCGTGGCAACAGGCTCGATCCGGAAATGGTGGCCGACACGATTCTCGGATTGACTGCCGGCCCATCTGCGGAGAAGGTGATCGGACGCCCGGCACAGATGTTGCTTTTGTTGCGCTTTTTGGCACCACGGTGGCTGCGCAACCTGTTCATCTCCTTGTTCCGCCTGGATGTCTGGTATGACTCGGACGCACCATTGGATCCGGGAACCAGCTCCCCATTCTCGCCAGAGGTCACGTTCCCCGGTGCGCAACCGCCGCCGGTCATGCCGGCGCTGACCGGGGTTACCCTGGCACATGCAGATCGTTTCTGCGGTTACCATCGGCAAAAAGGTCCCCTGACCGGGCACCAGGTACTGACCCCTGGACTCGATCCTCTGCTGTTTTACACGCTTTATCCTTACCTTCTGGCCACCGTATACACCCGCACATCCCCTTCCCGGCAGCGTTTCCGGCATCCCTGGCTGCCAAATGCCGGCTGGATACCCATGGTCCACAGGCCGGTTGGTGCCGTGGCTGCGGTGAAAAATGTCATCAAAACCCTGTTGGTGCCCGTGCGCCCTCTTGGTCGTAGCTGGCACGGTGTCGAACTGCGCGTGGCTGGACATCCATATGCTTTCGACCTGGGCGAAGGCGGGACGGTGTGTCCGGCAGCCTTTCGTGCTTTTTTTCCCGTGCAACTGCGCAGCCAACTGGAAGCCAAAGACGGTGGGACCTGGAGCGGGTGTTGTCCCGATCACCTGAAAAATCTGACATTTGCAGCCGGGAATAATACCCTTGCGTCCGTACCCCTGCCCGGTGCCGATCCTGTATGCCATTGGGGAGCGCAGGCCGTACTCAAAGCAGGAAACCCCTGCCACAGGCAACCAGTACCGGAGAAGGATGGCAGAGGTTCAACCATGACCCTGGAGGAATTGGCCACGCAACTCGGTGTGCCCTGTCCGACCCTCCTGCAAACCGCTCTGGGCTATTATCTGACGCTGAGCATGGGTGGAGAGTTGGCCTTCTACAGCACAACCTTTGATGCTGCCATGTTTCAATGTCCCAGCGTGCGTTCCCGGGTGGCTGCAGAAATCGTTCGCCACCGGGAAACGGGCATGGTGACACTCGTCGTTTTGGCCATCAATGGCACCGCCTGCGCTCGGGGATTTGTTGCCGGTGACCGGTGGCAGTTGCCTTTGGATCTGGAACGGACCCGGGGGTGTCTGCACGCTTTCAATGCCCTCTATCTTGCCGCCGGAGTGGCGGATTTATTGCCGGAACCGATCACTGTGGCCTGTCCCCGGGAGGGGTGCCAGGCAACCTGGCAGGTGGCAGCATGATTTCCCGATCCCGGCAGGGTTATGCCCTGTTCTCCGTTGCCGAGACACATCGGATTGTGGAATTTGCCCATGCCTGCATGCAGGTCGGCTGGACTATCGTGGCCAGTGAACCGCCGTTGTCAACCTTGCGCGCAGCCGGTATCCCTGCGGTGGATGTGGCGGATTTTGTCGGTGTGGATGCTTCCCGCTACCCGTTCCCACCCACCTTGCACCCGAAAATCGAGTGGGCATTGACCGACGCCTCGGCTGACATACGGCTGGAACTGGTCTACGACATTCCCTATGGCCCGGCCCTGGGCAACGATGTGGGCGGCCACACATTGTTGGGACTGGCTGCCAAAGGAAATCGGCTGCCGGTAGCCACGGTGACGGATATGGAGCAGGTGGCACGGGCGCTGGGGACAACCGGTACCGTGCCCGCCGACCTCCGCCAAGCCCTGATTGATGCCGCCAACCTGCGTGTGATGCGCCATTATGCCTCCCTGGTGCCGAACGGGCCTGATCATCAGGTCATTGTGGCACATACACCCCGAACCCTGCTGAATGGCGAAAATCCTTACCAGGTACCGGCGGTGTTGCTGGACGACGGCAGCGGCGACCCGCTCGGTCTGGTCGCCTGTCGGCAGGTGCTGGGCAACCCTCCCTGCCTGACAAATCTGGCGGACGCGGATTCTCTCATCTCCACTCTGGTACGGTTGAGCGCCGGCTTTCGGTGCCTGCAGGATGGAGTCCCCTTTCTGGCCATTGCTGCCAAGCATGGTAATCCCTGTGGGATCGGTTGGCACCGGAAGGATCCCCTGACAGCCATCCGACGCGCCTTGTGGGCCAACCCGGGTGCTATCTGGGGAGGTGAAGTGGCTGTCAATTTTCCCCTGGACACCGCCTGTGCCGAAGCCCTGTTTGCCGATCCTCGGCGAGCGAAATCATTTGGCTCGGAACGTTGGATGCTGGATGTTGTCCTGGCCCCGGATGCCGACGCAGGAGCCTGCAACCAGTTGGGGCAACGCCGCCTGACCAAACTGTTTCTGAATGACCGTCTGGCAGACCCGGACAAGGTGCCACATCCCTCCTGGCAGGGGCGACTGGTGCGGGGGGGATTATTGCGGCAACCCCCAGCGGACTATGTTCTTGACCTCGCCACGGCGGAAGTGGATGGCTCCTGGCCCGATACTCCGACCCAGGAGGCAATGGTGATCGCCTGGGCAGCCGCCTTCTCCTCCAATCAGGGCGGCAATGAGGTGGCCCTGGCGTGTCCCGGTGCCCTGCTGGCCGTTGGCGGAGGCCCCGCAACAGTTGAGGCGGCAGAATTGGCCGTCCTGCGGGCGCGGCGAGCCGTTGCCAATCTGAACATCGCGGAAAACACCGCCGACATCCACGCCCTGGATGCCACGGGCATGGTCTTCGCAGCAGATGCCTTCTTTCCCTTTACCGATGGCCCGGAGATTTTGACCCGGGCCGGTTGCCGGCATGGGGTGGTTCCGAGTGGTGGCATGCGCTTCGATGTCGTTCGCACCTTTCTGCGTGACCAGAGTGTCGGCATGGTGTATCTGGACGAGCGTTACCGGGGATTCTGCCGGCACTGACCGGAATGAGGATTTCGGATGGCAGCATTCAATACTTTGCATAATCGCTTCAAAATCATGCGTAACTATTACACCGCCACAGATCGCCCCGCCTACCCCCAGGAGGTGGTGATCGAGCTGACCAACCATTGCAACCTGGCTTGCATCATGTGTCCGCACCAGACCATGCAACGGCCCAAAGGACGAATGTCGGCAGGGTTGTTCCAGAAAATAATCGACGAGATTGCCGGTCACACCGACCTTGTCTATTTGTATGGAACCGGCGAAACGCTGCTGCACAAACAGTTTCCGGAATTGACCCACTATGCCCATGCCCGGGGAATAGCCACCTGCATATCCACCAACGGCATGATCATGAACGAAACCATGGCCCTTAACCTGTTGACCTGCGGTCTTGATTTTCTGACGGTAGCCTTGGACGGGGGGATCAGGGAGACCTACGAACGGATTCGGGTCAAGGGCGACTTTGCCTTGCTGGTGCAGAACATTCACACCCTGCTGCGGGTCAAAAAAGAAACCGGATCCACCACGCGCATCACCCTGCAAATGATCTGCATGCCGGAAAATCTGCACGAGATTGCCTTGTTCAAAGCGTTGTTCACGAAGGAGGAACATGCCCTGCTGCATCAGTTCCGTTTCAAGCCGTTACATAAAACTTATTTACTCGAACGACAGGATATCCGGCATACCCGGCCTTGTTTCTGGCTGTGGAACATGATGTCCATCTACTGGGATGGAACCGTACCCCTTTGTTGCACCGATGCCGATGGTGCCGTCCGGCTGGGCAGAGTAACGGAACAGACCATACACGACATATGGCATGCCGAACCTTTGCGGGCCATACGCCGTGCCCACCAACTGATCAACTACGATACCATGCCACTTTGCCGAAGCTGCAACATCCCCGAGCAGGGATATTTTAACAACCTGACTATTCCCGGCTCGCTGCTGGTGGGATCAGCCTGGTTGCGCAAACTGGTACCTCTGTACGAAAGGTTGATCATGCTGCCCTTTCAGCGGATGAAGGGTGTCCCTTCCGATTGACAGGTAAACTTCTGGAAAATCCTGGCATGAGAGAGCCGTACAGGCCCACTTGCCCGCCTGTCGGTGTCAACAAGATATGAACCGCAAGAGCCTTGCCAAACGGAACCAGGAGATATTGACCAGGACGTTCATTTTTGGTAGGGTGACGCCTTGGTGAAAATCATGGAGGATTGGACGTACCCTTTCGGGTCGTCCGCAACAGACGGATCTGGACCCCTGGAGGGAAAACGTTGAGTAAAGAAGATGTGATTGAAATGGAAGGAACAGTCCTGGAAAACCTTCCAAATGCCATGTTCCGGGTGGAACTGGAAAATGAACACAAGCTGTTGTGTCATATCTCGGGGCGGATGCGCAAGCACTACATCCGAATCCTGCCCGGAGACAAGGTTACCGTGCAACTGACCCCTTATGATCTGACCAAGGGACGCATTTCCTACCGCCATAAGTAGCCCTCTCGGCCCTGGCAGGATGCTGAATGACCGGGTCCATGGAATATAACGCAGCCGATATCGAGGTACTTGAAGGTCTGGAAGGGGTCCGCCGGCGGCCAGGAATGTATATCGGCGGCACGGACTCCCGCGCCCTGCATCACCTGGTGGTCGAACTCCTCGACAACGCCATGGATGAGGCCGTCGCCGGCTTTGCCGATAAAATCCAGATGAAGCTGGGGACGGATGGCTCCATCACCCTCCGTGACAACGGACGCGGCATTCCCGTCGATCCCCATCCACGCTATCCCGATAAATCAGCCCTGGAAGTGGTCATGACCACCCTCCATTCGGGCGGCAAATTCAACAACAATGTCTACGCCACCGCCGGGGGTCTGCACGGGGTCGGCGTCTCGGTGGTCAATGCCCTCTCCCTCTGGACCGAAGTCCGGGTGGAACGCGATGGCTTCCTGTGGCGGCAACGGTATGTGCGCGGTCTGACGGAAGGTCCCCTGGAGCAAATGGGACCCACCCGCCGGCGCGGTACCCAGGTCGCTTTCCTCCCCGATCCCGAAGTGTTTCCCGACCCGCACTTCCAGCCGGGAATACTCGTGGAAATGTGTCGCGCCCGCGCCTACCTCAATCGCGGCGTGGCCATCCGGGTCCAGATCGAAACGACCGGCGAAGAACACGAATTCCACTTTCCCAATGGCGTGGCGGATTATGTGCGCGACCGGGTGACAGGCAAGGACCTGGTGGTCCCGGAACCGTTCGCCGGCCGCATCGAAAAGTTCGGCGACAATGAACGGGGTCGCCTGGAATGGGCCATGGCCTGGACCACGGAAGACGATGCCCACATCCTGACCTATTGCAATACCGTCCCCACCCCGCAGGGCGGAACCCACGAAACCGGCATGCGCTCGGCCCTGGTCAAGGGTTTTCGGGAATATGCCGAGTCACGCAATCTGCTCCCCAGAGGAATCACCATCACCACGGAAGATGTCCTCGGCGGGGGGGTGATGGTCATGTCCCTGTTCATGACCCATCCCCAGTTTGCCGGTCAAACCAAGGAAAGATTGACCAACACCGGTCTGGATCGTCAGGTTGAAGCCACCCTCAAGGATCATCTGGACCACTGGCTGCACGGCAATCCGGACCAGGCAACCCCGTTGCTGGAATCAGTCGTCGAACGGGCCAGGGAACGCATCAACCGCAAAGGCAACGATGCCCGCATCAAACGCAAAAGTGCCACCACCCGCCTGACCTTGCCAGGCAAACTGACCGATTGTGTCACTACAAATCCAGCCCTGTCGGAACTGTTCATCGTCGAGGGAGACTCCGCCGGCGGCTCCGCCAAACAGGCCCGCAACCGCCATACCCAGGCAGTCCTCCCCCTGCGCGGCAAAATCTTGAACGTCGAACAGGCCAATCTGGAAAAATTTGAAAAAAATGCCGAAGTTCAAAGCCTGATCACCGCCATCGGCACCGGTTGTGGTCGCCATTTCGATCTGGCCGGGTTGCGGTATGGTCGCGTCATCATCATGACCGATGCCGATGTCGATGGTGCCCACATTGCCAGTCTGCTCCTGACCTTTTTCTACCGGTTCATGCCCGCCCTGATCACCCGGGGTCATCTGTACCTGGCCCAACCGCCCCTGTTCCGGATCACCCGGGGAGCCGACAGTTTCTATGCCCTGGACGAGGCCGAAAAAGAGACCATAATCCAACAACTGTCCCGAAAAAAATCTGCGACCAAGATTGACATTTCCCGCTTCAAAGGTCTGGGCGAAATGATGCCGGCCCAGTTGCGGGAAACCACCATGAACCCGGATACCCGGCATCTGCTGAAAATCATGGTGGACGATGAAGCCCTGACGGACAATACCTTCGACCGCCTGATGGGAAAACGCCCCCTGGAACGGTTTTTGTTCATCAGCGAACGGGCACCCTTTGCCCGCAATGCCCTGGATATTTGACGAGGCTGGAGGTTGGAAACTTTGGATGCCGAAGGCTGCGGAGGCTGGAGGCCGGTTTTCAGGTTGACGGGTCGGTATCGCCAGGGAAGTTGGAAACTTTGAATGCCGAAGGCTGCGGAGGCTGGAGGCCGGTTTTCAGGTTGACGGGTCAGTATCGCCAAATTGTGAGAGACGGAAACGATGAAAAAATCATGGAAGATGGTGCTGGTCGTTGCGGGGTGTCTCCTGTCAGGAGAGTCGCGGGCGGATGGCGGGGATGCCTTCTGGTCGCTTGTCCAACAGACCATGACGGAAAACCCCCGAATCCGCTCTGCCCAGGCCACCCTGGATGCGGCCCGTGAACGCCTGAATCAGGCCCGCAGCGGCCTGCTGCCCGATCTCTCGCTGGGACTCTCCCAGACACACAATCGGACGGATTGGAACAGCGGTCACAACAGCATGGATCCGCAGATGGTCGGCATCAACCTCTCCCAACCCGTGTTCGACAAACGGGCACTCGTGGCAGTCCGGCAGGCAACGCCCTATGTGGCCGCCTTCGAACAATCCCTGGAAGCGGAAAAACAGGGGGTGTTTTTGCAGGTGGCCGATGTGGCTCTGAATTATCTCAAGGCCCGGGAAGTCTCAGAACTGGCACGCAACAATCGCCAGTTGACGGAAAGCAATCTTGAAACCACCCGGGCACGCTTCCGGGTCGGTGAAATCACCCAGACCGATGTCAGTCAGGCCAGTTCCCGTCTGGCCTCCGCCGAGGCCGAAGTGTTGCGGGCCGAAAATGCCGTCGCCGTGGGCAAAGCCAGATACGAGGAGGTTGTGGGAACGCCACCCCCCCCGGAGTTGTTCGTGCCGGCGCTGGAGGTGCCGATTCTGGGGGAGTCCCTGGAGGTCCTGGTCCGGGAGGCCCAGCAACGCCCGGATCTTCAGGCCGTGCGCCACCGGTTGCAGGTGGCAGCCCTCAACGTGGATCAGGAACGCTCGGGCTTTTTCCCCACCATGGCCCTGACATCCTCCGTCAATCGCTCCTGGCGACAGGAAGTGGCGGGACGGATGGATCCAGTGGATCAGATGTCCTTGACTCTGGCGATGAACGTCCCCCTCTACTCGGGTGGGGAGACCGTCTCGCGCATCGCCCAGGCGAAGTCCGAACAACAGGGGCAGGAGATCGAGGAGGAACGTCTGCTGCGGCAGATCGCCCGGGAAGTGGAACAGGCCCAACTCGATTACAAGAACGCCCAGGCCATGGTGCGCGCCTACCAGGCAGCGGAGAAGGCCGCCATGGAAGCCAAAACCGGGATCGAGCAGGAATACCGGGTGGGTTCGCGGACCGCATTGGACCTTCTGGTGGCCCAGAACGTCTTGTTCACCTCGCAAACCGATCTGGCCCGGAGTCGTTTCGATTTGATCCTGGCCCGGTTCCAGTTGCTGCGGGCCGTGGGACATCTGGATCTGAAAAAACTGGAGCTGACGAAAAAACCCTCTTCCTGACCGGCGTGGCGGAAGGTATCCTGACGGCAGATGTTCCGGCTGCGCAGGAAAAAAACAAAACCGGCGTCCAGGTCCAGATCAAGGTCAATACCAAGGCAAAGCCCGGAGCCGGCATCACCGTCAAGGCCAAAATCAAAAAGAAAACCAATAAAAAAAACAAGGTAAAAGGGAGTAAAACCCATGCTGGAAAAAGTGCAGGCAGTCCTGAACGAAGTCCGTCCCATGCTGCAACGCGACGGGGGGGACGTGGAGCTGGTGGAAGTGACTCCCAACAAAGTGGTCAAAGTGCGTCTGCGCGGGGCGTGCGGAACCTGCCCCGGTGCCATAATGACCTTGAAAGGTGGCATCGAACGGATCATGAAACAGCGCATCCCGGAAGTGGTCTCCGTCGAGAGCGTGCCCTGAGCGATACGCATTCCGCTCCCACAACCGGTTTCGGGGATGTTCCTGTGCCTTCCGAGGGAAAACCCGCCACGGAGGAGGATCGCCGGGAAGATTCCCTGCCAGTCGTCACTGGATCCACATCCAGGTTTATACCGTTCATGGATGTTCCCTGGGCTTTCGGGCGCTATCTGCCGTCGCCACACGTCGATCAACGGCCACCGGGCACCGAAATCGACCTGCTCGTCGTTCACGCCATCAGTCTCCCGCCGGGTCAGTTTGGTGGGTCCTCCGTGGACGACCTGTTTCTGGGGCGTTTGGATACCTGGAAACATCCGTATTTTGAGAGCCTTGCGGGCTTGCGGGTCTCGGCGCACTTTTTCATAGACCGCAAGGGCGTGGTAACCCAGTATGTCCCGGTGATGAAACGCGCCTGGCATGCTGGGGTCAGTCAATGGCGCAACCGCAAAGCGTGCAACAACAACTCAATCGGCGTGGAACTGGAAGGGGCGGAAGGCGTGCCGTTCGAACCACTCCAATATTTGCGCCTGGCGATCATTTTGCGCACCCTGCAACAGCGCCTGCCCTTCCTGTGTGATGAAAACGTCGCTGGCCACCAGGAAATTGCCCCGGACAGAAAATGGGATCCGGGTTCGGGCTTCGAGTGGGACCGGTTTGCCGATGTGCTGTATCGAACCGGTCCGCATCCATCCTGGCAACCGGTCTGGGAATGAATAACAAAAAATGTGCGCAAGAGATCGTCCCCAATGATTTCGCCCGCAATATTTTCCTGGAAATTCCATTTTCGATCCCTTATGCTCAAGCCAACATAGCCACCACGCCTCTCGACGATGCGTTACCACGGTGGCTTTTTTTTTGTCCTCCAGCCAAGATGGCAAAATGCTTAAGCCCTACCTCAAACAGCCCCTTTCCTTCGACGAACAAATCGACAAGCTCACCGCTGCCTACGGAACCTTTGCGCACACTGATCTGACCAATTTCAAGTCCGGATTTTATCATAAAGAGTAGCTTGAAAGCATTGAAAATGAATCAGTTAAATCCAAAGATCAATTCATTCAACATTATCGAAACACCTATCAAGGCTTTCCCTCCCTGCCAATCTGGATGGCCACCGAAATCATGAGCATGGGGAGGATTTCTCTCCTCTTCGAGTGGATGTGCAATACGGATCGTAAAGCCGTCTCCCGGCATTTCAATACCCATCACATGCGGTTTGGAGATGAACTACACGCACTGACATACGTCCGCAATATATGCGCCCATCACGGTCGATTATGGAATCGTGGGTTCGCCATCAAGCCCCACCGCAGCAGCAACGCATCGTGGCAACCTCCGATGACTCCACGGCACGACCGGCTGTTTTTTGTGTTGCTTATTCTCCGTCAACTCCTGTCTGCTATGGGAACCGGGACGCTATGGCAACAACACTGTACGAATCTCATTGCGCCGATTGCAGTTCACGAACACTGGCGCGATGCCATGGGCATGCCGGAAGGCTGGGAAGAACATCCGCTTTGGAGGTGATGTCATGACTGCCACCCCCGAAACCAGGTTCCAAAGTGGTCGCCCGCTCAGACGGTCCACGGTCACACCCCGAACACCTTCATCACCTCGTCGCCCAGGTGGTTGATGACTTTGACGGCAATGCGGCCTGATTTGGGCTTGTCGAAGGGGCGGGAGATGTCGCTGCGGAGGGATTCCCAGGCCTCCCGGTCAATCTCCGCCTTGAGGGTGGTCTGCAATGCCCTGTAGGGATCGTTGGCTCCCAGAAAATAGGCATGGCGGACGAAAAAACTTTCTTCATTGTAATCGGTGTCGATAAACCAGCAGGCGATGTCATCCGGGCCACTGGATTCCACCTCTCCAGTCTGGGGTTTGAAGAGATCCACGCCGTTGATTTTTACCCGGAGTTGGCCGTTGCCGACCTTTTGGATCTCGATGTCCGGCTCGCCGAAGATGACGAATAGGTTGCCCTTGCCGGTGTTTTTGAGGTCATTAGCCATGTGCAGGTCAGCATTCATGCTTCCAGCACTGGGCATGGAGGCATTATGCCTTGGCAAACCAGAAAGGCTCAACATGGATTCCGGGGGCGTGGCCCATAGAGCTGAATTGAGGTAACATTTGCGGTGACAGTTAACCTCTACCGGACGGGCGATCAAGGATGATTCCTCAACCAGTCGTCAAAATCCAAAACTTGGTCAGTGACGAGCAATGTTACGAGACTGTTCGAAATTTGAGATGGCCAGATGGAACACGATGTCCTTGGTGCGGGTCTGCGACGATCATCAAGAGGGGAAGGGATGAGATTCACACGGCGCGGTGCAGGTACGAGTGCAAAACTTGCCAGAAACGGTTCGATGATCTGACGGAGACAATATTTTCTGGGCATCATCAACCTCTTAAAATTTGGATTTTATGTTTATATTTCATGGGATTGAACTTATCTAACCTGCAAATTTCCAAAGAGTTGGACCTTAACCAAGACGATGTCCAGCAGATGACGACGCAACTCAGAGAAGGTGTTGAGAAAAAAAAGCCTGTGAAATTGTCCGGTCAGGTGGAGTGCGATGAAGTTTACGTTATCGCAGGTCACAAAGGTCGTCCCGACAAGGTTCTGGAAACAGGACGTAAAGGGCGTCGCAATCGGCTGAAAGGAGCGCGTGGACGCGGCACGTTGGAAAAGGAGAAGCCGCCTATTTTCGGAATGATCCAACGTTCTGGTGAAGTGGTCATCAGAATGTTGGCAAATGTGCAACAAAGACCATTGCGCCATTGATACAGTCCACGTTTTCCCTTGGAAGCATTGTTTTTACTGACGAATATTCTATTTATGATCGATTGACAGAATGGGGATATGGACACAAAACGGTTAACCATAGCCTGGGAGAATTTGCCCGTGATGAAGACGGAGATGGATTTCATGAGGTACATGTCAACACCATGGAAGGTTTTTGGTCTTTACTGCGATCCTGGCTCAGGCCACATCGAGGTATTTCGCAAGAGAAGTTGCCAATATATTTGGGATTTTTCGAATTTATTCACAACGTGAGAATGCGTGGAAAGAAGCTACTGCACTCCTTGCTGGAACTCTTGGTTCGGTAAGACCCCGGAATCCATATTGAGCCTTATTTTTTTGGGCAACTTATTTTCAAAGCATGCTTTTTTCCAGCATTACAACATAAATTATCAAAAATTGCACAAAACTATCCGGGAACAACCCCGACACTCTTTTTTCAAATCTGATTTTTGGCTCCCCGGGCCGGACTCGAACCAGCGACCCAGTGGTTAACAGCCACTTGCTCTGCCAACTGAGCTACCGGGGAACACGTCTTGCGCCTTGCGATGGTGGGCAAGGTACCGTCTTTTTCGAACCGGGTCAAGTCTCTGGTCAAACGAAACACAAAAAAACCTGGCTGGCCTTTTTTTTATGCAACGCTGAGCTTGAGGGTGACCTTGGTACCGATCCCGGTTTGGAAGCGGGCGGCGGCACTGCCCTGGTTGACGACGACCTCCATGGTGCCGAAGCCACCGGCCAGCAAACCCACCTCCCCCACTTTCAGGTCGGAGAAGGTGGCGACCTGTTCGCCACAGGGCTGGCCATCGAGCCACCCCACAACCGGGATGCCGGCAATTTCGCTGGCGGGCAACCCGGTCACGAGGTTGCCATAGCGATCCACGAGCATGACGCGGGTTTCCCACTGATTCTGGGCAGTCTGCTCCCAATCCCGCCCGACCAGACGCACCGGATCGCTGATGAGTTGCCCCAAATGCCGGGGTTCACGGCCATTGAGGAGTTGGCCGACCACGGGGGCCATGATATCGCGCCCCTGGAAGGTGGCGCTGGCCCCGGAGAAAACAGAAAGATCGACGGCATAAACCAGGGAGTCCTCGCGCAGCAGGAATGGCTCCAGGAGGCCATTGTCCGGACCGACAGCGATCATGCCGCCGGAATGCACCAGGAGAATCCGGCGCTGCCCTCCCACACCGGGATCCACGACACAGAGCCAGATGGCCGGATAGGGCATGAAGCGCATGGTCCGCCCGATCAACCATGCGCCCACCCGAATGGCAAACGGGGGGACATCATGGTAGAGGTCGATGCAACGCAGATTGGGACAGTTTCGATACAAGACACCCTTGATTTGACCAACGTAGGGATCGGTACTGCCGAAATCTGTCATCAGGACAACCGGTGCTGGACCTGCCATCTCAGTTCTCCATGAAAAAAGGGGCGGGGCTATTGCCCCACCCCTGTCTGTTGCATCGTTTTCAGAATATTGACTGGTCCAATCTTATTTTTCGGCTGTGACGGACTTCTGACTCTCTGGTGGGACGCTGGTCCGTTCAACAAGTTCGATGAGGGACATGGAAGCACAGTCACCGTAGCGATAGCGGGTTTTGAGAACCCGCGTATATCCACCTGGCCGGTTGCGATTCCGGTCGGCGATATCTGCGAAAAGTTTGTGGACCGCTTCCTGATTTTTGATCGTACTCAGGGCGACGCGCCGGGCGTGGAGGTCACCGCGTTTGCCGAGGGTGATCATGCGATCAGCGAACCTTTTGAGGACCTTGGCCTTGGTATCGGTGGTCTCGATTTTTTCATGGATGAAAAGGCTACCCAGCATATTTGAGATCAGGGATTTGCGATGAGCGGAATCCCGATTCAATTTCCGGACACATTTGCGATGTCTCATGTGTGGAACCTTCCTAGAAGTTATCTTCCTCGAATTGCCGGGAGAGGTCTTCGATATTCTCTGGCGGCCAGTTTTCCAGGGTCATCCCCAGGTGGAGGTCCATTTCTTCCAGGACTTCCTTTATTTCATTCAAGGATTTACGGCCAAAGTTGGGTGTTTTCAACATTTCCGCTTCGGTTTTTTGCACCAGGTCGCCGATGTAGACGATGTCGTCATTTTTCAGGCAGTTGGCTGACCGAACCGACAATTCGAGTTCATCCACCTTGCGGAAGAGATTGGGGTTCCAGCGCGGGCCTTTATCATCTTCCTTGCTTTCCTTGATGGGTACCTCTTCAAAATTGATGAAGGGGTTCAACTGGTTTTGCAGGATTTTCGCAGCCAGGGCCAGGGCATCTTCCGGGGAGACGACGCCATTGGTTTCGATTTCCATGACGAGTTTGTCATGGTCGGTCTGGTGCCCGACGCGGGCATTTTCGACCCGGTAGGCCACCCGTTTGACCGGGTTGAAGCTGGCATCGACGGGTATTTCGCCGATGGCGGTTGGTTCGTCGTCCCGACCCTGGGTGGCGCGGACATATCCTTTGCCGGTATTGACGGTCATTTCAATATCGAGTTTGCCACTTTTATTCAGGGTGGCAATGTGGTGACCCGGGTTCAGGATGGTGATATCGGAGCCGCACTGGATGTTGGCGGCGGTGACCACGCCTTCGGTTTCCGATTTCAGGGACATGGTTTTGGGACCGGTCCCTGACATGCTGATTGCCAGACCTTTGATATTGAGAATGATTTCAGTTACATCTTCCAGGACTCCCGAGATGCTGGAAAATTCGTGCAGCACGCCTTCGATCCGGACTGTGGTGACGGCGGCACCTTGCAGCGATGACAGGAGGACGCGCCGCAGGGCGTTTCCCAGGGTTGTTCCGAAGCCTCTTTCCAGAGGTTCGGCGATCAACGTGGCCCGCCGGGTGATATCACCATCTCCAAGGAGTTCGATGGTCCGGGGTTTTATCAGTTCTGTCCAATTCCTATGCATCTAAGCTCCCCTGAACCTTATTCAATTATTTGGAGTACAACTCAACGATCAGATTTTCGTTGATATCAGCAGGGAGGTCGCTGCGGTCTGGAACTGACCGGAAGACACCGGACAATTTTGCTGGATCCAGTTCCAGCCAGGAGGGAACACCCCGGGAGGAGGCTTTTTCCATAGCCGCCTTGATTCGCAGATGTTCCTGGCACTTGGGAGCGATGGTTATTTTATCGCCTGGTTTCACCAGCAGGGAGGGGATATCGACTTTGCGGTCGTTGACGAGGACCTGTCGATGCCGCACGATTTGCCTGGCTTCACTGCGGGAGATGGAGAATCCGAGGCGAAAGACCACGTTATCCAGGCGGCGTTCCAGGAGGGTCAGCAGATTGTTACCGGTGACACCCCGCATGTTGGCGGCTTTTTTGAACAGGTTGTGAAACTGCCGTTCCAGCAAGCCGTAGGTACGTTTGATTTTTTGTTTTTCGCGCAGGTGGATGCCGTAGTCAGAAACTTTTCGCCGTCTCTGACCATGCTGTCCGGGGATGTAACTGCGGCGCTCGATGGCGCATTTGTCGGAGAAGCATTTATCACCTTTCAGGAAAAGCTTGGTGGCTTCTCGCCGACAGATTCGGCATTTGGATCCAAGGTAACGAGCCATTTGTCAGTCGTACTCCCGAAAACAGTGTCAGTTCAGACGCGCCGACGCTTGGGCGGGCGGCACCCGTTGTGGGGGATCGGCGTCACATCTTGTACTGTGCCGATATTGAAGCCGATGGCGGCCAGGGCACGCAGGGCGGATTCGCGTCCGGAGCCTGGGCCTTTGAGGCGGACTTCGAGGTTGCGCATGCCATGTTCCATGGCTTTTTTGCCGGCGGCTTCGGCGGCCATTTGTGCGGCGAAGGGGGTTGACTTGCGTGAGCCTTTGAACCCTTGTGCGCCGGCGGAACCCCAGGCCAGCACGTTCCCGGAGGGATCGGTGATGGTGATCAGGGTATTGTTGAAGGTGGATTGGATGTGGACGACGCCGCTGGCGATATTTTTTCGTTCACGTCGCCGGACGCGCACGCCTTTTTGGACCTTGTTCATGGTCAGGCTCCTTTCTTCCCGGCGATGGGCTTACGCGGGCCTTTCCGGGTCCGGGCGTTGGTATGGGTTCTTTGACCGCGCACGGGCAAGCCACGGCGATGACGCAAACCCCGGTAGGTTCCCAGATCCATCAAGCGTTTGGTATTCATGGCGACCTGGCGACGCAGGTCCCCTTCGACCGAGTGTTTGCTGTCGATGATGTTCCGGAGCTTGGCGACATCGCCATCCGAGAGCTGATGGACTCTCGTATCTGGCGAGATTCCGGCTTCTTCAATGATTTGTCGTGATAAATGACGCCCGACCCCATAAATGTAGGTCAGGGCAATCTCTAGTCGCTTGTTGACGGGAATATTGACTCCAGCAATTCGGGCCACTTCTCAACCTCCGGGGTACGGACCTTAATCAATCAGCCTTGCTTTTGTTTGTGCTTGGGATGCTTGCTGCATATGACCCGCACCACACCTTTCCTGCGGATCACCTTGCAATCCTTGCACATGACTTTGACCGATGCGCGGACTTTCATGTTACCACTCCTGCATTGTCTTTCCGGAACTGGCGATTGCCACTCCCAGCCATTCCATCCAGGCCTCCGTCTGAATTTTTGTTCATTTGCACTCTTGGCGAAGGGTCCTGTTCGTTTACACCATCTGACCGTGATGGATCAATTGAATTATCGATTACAAGGGGCCAACCGAGAATATGGATCAATTGCGCCCTTTGATTTTGGCCTTCTTCATGAGTCCTTCGTACTGACGACTGATCAGGAAGGATTGGATCTGTGCCACGGTATCCATGGTGACCCCCACCACGATCAGCATGGACGTCCCTCCGAAGTAGAACGGAACATGATAGTTGGTAATCAGGATCTCTGGCAACAGACAGACCGCAACGACATACATGGCACCGATGAGGGTCAGCCGGGTCAGGATTTTGTCAAAGTGTTCGGCGGTGCGTTGGCCGGGACGAATCCCGGGAACAAACCCCCCATACTTGCGCAGATTGTCCGCCGTCTCTTCCGGGTTGAAGACGATGGCCGTGTAAAAAAAACAAAAAAAGATAATTGCCGCCGAGTAGAACACCATATACATCAGGTGCCCGGGTGAGAGCATGGTTGACAGGTCCTTCAGCCATTCCCAGGGGGCAAAGTTGGCGATGGTAACCGGAAAGAGGATGATGGCGCTGGCAAAAATGGGCGGAATCACCCCGGCGGTATTCACCTTGAGGGGCAGATGTGTCTGTTCACCGCCAACCATGCGCCGCCCGCTCACCTGGCGTTTGGCGTATTGGACGGATATGCGTCGTTGCGCTCGTTCCATGAAAATGATGAAGCTGGTCACCAGGATGGACATGATCACCAGGAACAGCACGAACAAGGGTTGCAAATCGCCAGTACGGGTCAGTTGCAGGGTGTTGACCATGGCCACGGGCAGATTGGCCACGATGCCGGCAAAGATGATCAGGGAGATGCCGTTGCCAATGCCGCGACTGGTGATTTGTTCGCCGACCCACATGATGAATGCGGTCCCGGCAGTCAGGGTCACCACCGTAATGAGCCGGAAATGCCAGCCGGGCTGCACCACGACATTCATGCCACCTGCCTGCATGCTCTCCATGCCGTAGGCAATGCCAAAGCCCTGGAATATGGAGAGGGCAATGGTTCCATAACGGGTATACTGGTTGATCTTGCGGCGTCCCGACTCCCCCTCTTTCTTCAGGGATTCCAGCTTGGGAACGACGGTCGTCATCAATTGCAGAATGATGGACGAGGAGATGTACGGCATGATTCCCAGGGCGAACACGGTCAGGCGCGACAAGGCACCACCGGAAAACATGTTGAACATGCCCAGCAGGGTCCCCTGTTGCTGCTTGAAAAACTCTGCCAGTGCCGCCGGATCGATGCCCGGGATTGGCACATGGGCACCAATCCGGTAGACGATCAGCATACCGAGAGTAAAAAAAAGCCTCCTGCGCAGCTCAGGAATCTTCCCAAGGTTGCCGAAACCGGCCAAAGGCGATTGCTGGGTGCTGATGGCCATGGGTTACTCAGCCGACGCCGCAGAGGTCTCCGAGTCAGCCGGATCTGCTGCGGCAACGGGTGGAAGAATCACTTCCCCGCCGGCGGCAACAACTTTTTCCACGGCCACCCGCGAGGCTTTGTCCACATGAATCTTCAAAGGCTTGTTGATTGCACCATCTCCGAGGAGCTTGATGCCATCCTTGTGGCGTTTGCACAGATTATTGGCCTGCAACAGGGCGGCAGTCACTTCGGTATGGGCTTCGAAGCGATCGAGGTCATCCAGGTTCAGGACGTTGTACTCTTTGCGGAAGGGATTGGTGAATCCGCGTTTGGGGAGCCGGCGTTGCAGGGGCATCTGGCCGCCCTCAAAGCCGACCTTGTGGTATCCTCCAGACCGCGCTCTCTGGCCTTTGATGCCACGGCCACCGGTTTTGCCATTACCACTTCCCGGACCGCGCCCCTTGCGCTTTCCTTCCTGACTGTTTCCCGGAATGCCCGGCAATTCGTTCAATTTCATCGTTCAAGTCCTCAATCGACGATCTGCACCATGTGGCTGACCAGGAATATCATGCCGCGCACGGAGGCATTATCCGGAAGTTCACGGACACGGTGCATCCGGGTCATTCCCAGGCTTTTCAGGATCCGCCGATGTTTTTCAGGACGCCCGATGTGGGAGCGCACCAATTTGATTTTCAAGGTTTTGGACATTGTATTGTCTCTTTTTGCGCGACAATTTCGCGACACTTTGTGACGCCTGCTTCAGTGACGCCTGCTCAACTCTGGCCATGGCTGCCGGCAATTTCCGGATGCGGATGCTGCCTGTCCATCGGGCTGCCTGCTTTCCTGGCCGGAGTTGTTCCAGACAGGGGGCACAGGGCAACCGGCCAAAACCGTCCGGGTCAGACCCATACCTGTTTGACGGCCATTCCCCGTTTGGCGGCCACTTCTTCGGGGGCACGAATATCCTGCAAGGCGCGGAAGGTGGCCTTGATCAGGTTATGGGGATTGGACGTTCCGGTTGATTTGGCCAGAATATCACGAATACCCAGGGCTTCGAAGATGGGACGCATGGAGCCACCGGCGATGATGCCTGTACCGTCGGCTGCCGGTCGCAGGACGACCGAGCCTGAGCCAAACTTGCCGACCATTTCGTGGTGCAGGGTGCGTCCATCGCGTATGGGGATGGTGACCATGGACTTTTTGGCCTGTTCGGTGGCTTTACGGATACTCTCGGGGACCTCTTTGGCCTTGCCGAGTCCGTAGCCCACCATGCCGTGTCCATTACCCACCACGACAATGGCGGAAAAATTGAATCGGCTCCCACCCTTGACGACCTTGGCCGTCCGTTTGATGACAACCAATTTTTCGATGAGGTCTTCGTTTTGCCAATTTTCCGCGTTTCGGCGCGCATTTGTCATGACAGCATCCACTTCTTCAAAACCGGTCCTCCAGGCTTACTCGCATCGGTGTCCGACTAGAACTCCAGACCACCTTCCCGGGCCGCATCAGCCAGAGCTTTGGTCCGGCCATGGTAGCGGAAGCCACCCCGGTCAAAGACCACCCGGGTGATATTGGCTTCCTTGGCTTTTTCGGCCAATCGACGCCCGACATGGGCAGCGGCGTTGATATTGCCGCCATATTTGATCTGCTCCCGGACTTCGCGTTCCAGGGTTGAGGCCGACACGACGGTCTCTCCCTTGCTGTCGTCGATAATCTGGGCGTAGATCTGTTTTGTACTCCGGAAAACCGAGAGGCGCAGCCTGTCACCGGTGACTTGCCGGATTTTGTAGCGCACCCGGTTTGCGCGGGTATGTTTTGTTTTTTGCCGATCCTTTGCCATGGACCGTTCCTCTCTTACTTCTTCTTACCTTCTTTGCGCAAGACCGTCTCTTCCAGATAACGGATACCTTTACCCTTATATGGTTCTGGCGGCCGGTAGTCCCGGATTTCGGCACAGGTTTGACCGAGTCTCTCCCGGTCTGCTCCTGTCAGGGTCAACAGGGTATTTTTTTCGACTTCGACGTTGACCCCTTCTGGCAGGGCATAATCGATGGGATGTGAGTATCCCAGGGTCAGCTTGAGGACCCGTCCGCTGACGGCAGCCCGGTAACCGACACCGACGATTTCCATCTTGCGGGTGAACCCTTCCGAGACGCCATGCACCATATTGTTCAGCAGGCTTCTGGTCAAGCCCCACAGGGCTTTTCCTTCACGATCATCCCGGCGGGGCGAAACCCTGATTGTACCACTCTCGACATGAATTTCCACGTCCTGATGAAAGGTTCGGGTCAATGTACCACGTTTTCCTTTGATCGACACGGTCTGGTGATCCACCTTCACATCCACTCCAGAGGGTACGGGAATGGGTTTTTTGCCAATTCTCGACATCGTTTTTCCCCGTTAAAAAACGGTACAGATCAATTCGCCACCCACGCCCATTTCCCGTGCCTGGCGGGTTGAGACCACGCCTTTGCTTGTCGAGAGAATGGAGATGCCCAGTCCACGGTTGACCCGGGGAATGTCATCCTTGCCGAAGTAGAGACGCCGCCCTGGCGTCGAGCAACGGCGAATTTTTTCAATCACCGGTCGGCTGTTGTGATATTTCAGCTTGATGCGCAGGGCTGGCCAACCATCGGCCCCGTCGAATCTTTCGACACTGGCCACATACCCTTCCGTGACCAGGATCTGGCAAATGCGTTCCTTGATCTTGGAAAAGGGGAGTTCCACCATCCCTTTGCGTATGGCCTGGGCGTTGCGAATGCGGGTCAGCATATCGCTGATTGGATCGGTCATTCCCATGAAACAACTCCGAAATGCTCCAAATGTTACCAGGATGCCTTGATGATACCGGGAATTTCTCCGCGGAGCGCCAACTGGCGCACGCAGATCCGGCACATCGTGAACTTGCGCAAGTAGCCGCGTGGACGTGAGCAACGCTGACACCGGTTATAGGTCCGCACTTTGAATTTGGGCTTGCGCTTCGCTTTCGCGATCAACGATTTTTTGGCCATGAACAGATTCCCTGACGATCAATTCCTGAAGGGCATTCTGAAGCCACGCAACAGGGCCTTTGCTTCCTGATCGGTCCTGGCGGTGGTGACGATGATGATATCCATGCCGCGCACGGCATCCACCTTGTCATAGTTGATTTCCGGAAAAATGATCTGTTCCTTGATGCCCAGGGCATAGTTGCCGCGGCCATCGAAGGAGGTTCCGGAAACGCCGCGAAAGTCGCGGACACGGGGCAAGGCGGCATTGACCAACCTGTCGAGAAACTCGTACATGCGATCCCGACGCAGGGTGACCCGGCAGCCGATGGGCATTCCTTCGCGAATCTTGAATCCGGCGATGGATTTTCTGGCCTTGGTCATGACGGCTTTTTGTCCGGAGACGGCGGTCATGTCGTCGATTGCTCCCTGAAGGTGGCTTTTATCGACTGCGGCCTCCCCTACCCCCATGTTCAGGACGATTTTTTCCAGACGCGGGACCTGCATGATGTTGGTGTATTTAAACTCCTGCATCAGGGCGGGAACGATCTCCGACACATATATATCTTTCAACCTGCTGGACATCTTCTGTTCCTCATCCCTCATCAGCTATCGAGTACATCCCCGGAGCGGCAGGCGATACGAACTTTCCGGCCATCTTCCAGGATTTTTTTACCGATGCGCACCCCTTTACCCGTATCCGGATCCACGATCATGACGTTGGAGATATGGATGGGGGCCTCTTTTTCGATGATGCCACCCTCTTTGCCGGCGGCGGGTTTGGTATGGCGCTTGACCATGTTGAGTTTGGTTACCAGGACAGCGTGAGAATCGGGCAGCATTTGCAGGATTTCACCACGCTTGCCACTTTCCTTCCCGGCGATGACGACCACCTGGTCGCCTTTCTTCAGGTTGGTCCGGAAATTTCCTTTTTTCATGGCCTGCACCTACAACACTTCTGGAGCCAGGGAGACAATTTTCATGAAGTTGCGACTCCGCAACTCACGGGTCACCGGTCCGAATATACGGGTCCCGATCGGCTCGCCCTGGGCATTGATCAGCACGGCGGCATTGGAATCGAACCGGATATAGGAGCCATCGGGGCGACCCATCTCTTTCCGGGTCCGCACGACCACGGCGCGGGCCACTTCCCCTTTTTGCACTTTGCCACGGGGCATGGCGGACTTGATCGAGACGATGATCACGTCGCCGATGCGGGCATAGCGCCGTCTGGAACCGCCGAGTACCTTGATGCACTGCACTTTCTTGGCACCGGAATTGTCGGCCACATCCATAATGGTTTGTACTTGTATCATGGGACACCTGCCGCATCGTCCGGGGTGACTTTGGCTCCGGCAACCTGCTCGATCACTTTCCAGCACTTGGTCTTGCTGATCGGACGACACTCTTCGATGCGCACCACATCGCCGATTTTACAAGCATTTTCGGCATCGTGGGCGTGATATTTCTTGTTGCGTCGGACAATTTTTCCATAGAGCGGATGCCGGATTTTCCGTTCCACCTGGACCACAACGGTTTGTTGCATTTTGTCGCTGACTACTTTTCCCTGCATCACCCGCCTGGCCATGACTCTATGACTCCTGTTCCTTGCGGACCCGCGCACCAAGAACGGTCTTGATGCGGGCGATCTCTTTGCGGACCTGGCCGATCCGTGACGTTTTTTCGAGCCGCATTGTGGCTTTCTGGAAGCGGAGGTTGAACGACTCCTGGCTCAAGGTACGGAGTTTTTCTTCCAGGGCTGCGTCCGACAGGCCGCGCAAATCGGCTGCTGTTGTTGCTGTCATCACACACCTCCGCCACGCATGACGAACTTGGTTGGTATCGCCAGTTTGGCACCGGCCAGTCCCATGGCTTCACGGGCCAGATCCTCGGTCACACCTTCCATTTCATACAGGATGCGCCCGGCCTTGACGCGGGCAATCCAGAACTCCGGGTTGCCTTTGCCTTTGCCTTGCCGCACTTCGGGCGGTTTTTTGGAGACTGGTATATCCGGAAAAATGCGAATCCAGATGCGTCCACCACGGCGGATCTTGCGGGTCATCGCCCGGCGTCCGGCCTCGATCTGCCGGGCTGTGATGCGTCCGGCGGTCATGGCTTTCAGACCGTACTGTCCGAATGCCAACTCCGCGCCTCGATAGGCCAAGCCGTGTATCCGACCTTTGAAGGCCTTGCGGAATTTCCGTTTTTTGGGTTGCAACAGCATGGGTTTCGGCCCTCAACCACTATTTCTGGTCCTTGTCGATGATCTCGCCTTTGAACACCCACACCTTGACCCCGATGATCCCGTAGGTAGTCAAGGCTTCGGAGAAGCCGAAATCAATGTCTGCCCGCAAGGTATGCAGGGGGACGCGACCTTCACGATACCATTCGGTGCGGGCGATTTCGCCGCCGCCGAGTCTGCCGGCACAATTGATGCGGATTCCCTGGGCACCGAGGCGCATGGCCGAGGTGACCGCCCGTTTCATGCCACGGCGAAACGCGACGCGCCGTACCAGTTGCTGGGCGACATTTTCCGCAATCAGTTGGGCATCCATCTCCGGTTTGCGCACTTCCACAATGTTGAGCTGCACATCGGTGCTGGCAACCTTGCGGATGTCTTCCTTCAACTTTTCAATATCGGTGCCTTTTTTCCCGATGATGATGCCGGGACGGGCCGAGTGGATATTGATGCGCGCTTTTTTGGCTGGTCTTTCAATCACGATCTTGGAGACACTGGCGTGTTCCAAGCGCTTTTTCAACCAAGCCCGCAGCTTGACGTCTTCGATGAGCAGTGCGGCATACTCTTTATCCGCATACCACCGGGTATCCCAGGTTTTGGTATTGCCCAGCCTAAACCCGGTCGGATGTACCTTTTGCCCCATTTAATCGTCCTCTCTCGTCTTGCGCCTTGCGTCAAGCCACGGTCATTCCTTGGACCCCACCGCGATGGTGATGTGGGATGTCCGTTTGAGAATCCGGCACGCCCGGCCTCGGGCACGTGGCCGAAATCTTTTCATCTTGGTTCCTTCATCCACGAAGGCACGCAGTACGTACAGTGTGTCCACATCCAGGCCAAAATTGTTCTCGGCATTGGCGATGGCGGAACCCAGGGTCGTCTTGATCGTCCTGGCCACGCGCTTCTTGGAAAAAGTCAGCAATTCAAGCGCCTTGTCCACACCGAGGCCGCGTATCTGGTCGATGACCAGGCGAACCTTGGTGGGGGATACCCGAATATTACGGGTCAGTGCTACGGCTTCGCTTCCCATGCTTCTGTCCTCGTCTTATCGGCGGCTGGTCTTTTCGCCACCGTGACCGTGGTAGGTGCGCGTGGGGGAAAACTCCCCGAGCTTGTGCCCCACCATGTTCTCCGTCACCAGAACGGGAATAAACTTCCGGCCGTTGTGAACCCCAAAGGTATACCCCACAAACTCGGGTATGATGGTCGAACGCCGCGACCAGGTTTTTATCAGTTCTTTGCGCCCATCGCCACGGAGTTTCTCCACTTTCTTCAGGAGAAAGGCATCAAAGAAGGGGCCTTTCTTGATTGACCGTCCCACAAGCCACCTCTTACCTTACGTGTTTTCCCGGTTTACCGGCGCCGCATGATCATGCGGTCGGACGGTTTACCTTTCTTCCGGGTCTTCTTACCTTTGGTCGGAAGGCCCCACGGACTTACCGGGTGACGCCCACCGGATGTCTTTCCCTCGCCACCGCCATGCGGATGGTCAACAGGATTCATGGCCACGCCACGAACCGAGGGTCGAATACCCATCCAACGTTTCCTGCCTGCCTTGCCAATCTTGATGTTGCCATGGTCCGCATTGGAGACCATGCCAACCGTACCCATGCAATCCAGGAGGACCAACCGCATCTCACCGGATGGCAACTTCAACTGTGCATACTTTCCTTCTTTGCCCATCATCTGGACGGAGCTGCCTGCCGACCGGGCCATTTGTCCGCCTTTGAAGGGTTTCATCTCCACGTTATGCAGGATCGTCCCAATCGGCATGATCCGCAAGGGCATGGCATTCCCTGGTTTGATATCCACGACGCCGGGTTTGACATCCGACAGGATGGTATCGCCGACTTCCAGCCTTTGCGGGGCCAGGATATACCTTTTTTCTCCATCCGCATACGTCAGAAGAGCAATGAACGCTGTCCGATTCGGATCATACTCAATCCGGGCAACCTTGGCAGGAATCCCATGCTTGTCCCGTTTGAAGTCAACAATCCGATAGCGTCGTTTATGCCCGCCCCCCTGGTGCCGCACGGTCAAGCGACCGTAATTGTTTCTTCCACCCCGACTCGGCAGGGGTCTCAGAAGGCTTTTTTCTGGTCCCTCCTTCGACAGCCCGGAATAATCGACGGTGATTAACTGGCGTCGCCCGGGGGAGGTGGGCTTGTAATTCCTGAGTGCCATGCGCGGCCTCCCGAATTCGGGTTATCCCTTTTCAAAGAAATCGATGGACTGGCCCTCGACCAGACGGACGACAGCCTTTTTCCAATCTTTCCGGCGACCCACGGTCTTGCCGAAGCGCTTCTCTTTTCCACCCATGTTCAAAGTCTGAACTTCAAGGACTTTCACCTTGAACAGCGTCTCGACGGCGGCTTTGATCTGCGGCTTGTTGGCCCAGGTTGCGACTTTGAACACCACCTGGTTGCCTCTTGCCATGACCATCGTCGATTTTTCAGTCACCACGGGAGCCTGCAAGACCCCAAACAAGGTCAATGCGTCGCTCATGCCAGCCTCTCCTCAAGCTTGTCCAGCGCGGCTTCGGTGATGATCACTTTTTCATGCCGCAACAGATCGTAGACGTTGACTCCCTCCACCCGGATGACCGATATCCCGGGCAGATTGCGCGCCGATACCTGCACCTGCACATCTTCGGCAGGAATGACGATCAGGGCCGAGCGTTCCGCACCTAGGTTGCTCAGAATGGTGCGCATGGCCTTTGTCTTGATTTCGGCCATTTCCAACTTGTCCAACAGGATCAGGTCGCCATCGATCCGTTTGACGGAAAGAGCTGTCTGCAAGGCCAGCCGCCGGACTTTCTTGGGCAAACTGGTTGCGTAGCTCCGCGGATGCGGTCCGAAGACCACGCCTCCTGTCCGAAACTGGGGGGCACGAATGGTCCCCTGGCGGGCATTCCCGGTCCCTTTTTGCCGGTAGGGTTTTCTGCCGCCCCCCCGGACATCGGAGCGGGTCTTGGTCGATGCACAACCCGAGCGCCGTTTGGCGAGTTGATATTGCACCATACGCGCCAGGAGGTCTTCACGCACCGGCCTGCCGAAGGTTTCATCCTTCAAGGCGATTTGGCGCAAATCCTGGTTGTTGGCATCTTTGAGCGGATGTTCAATCATGGCTAGGTCCTTCAGCTCTGGTCACCTTTTTTGACGGCGTCCCGGACCAGGACCACCGAACCTTCCGCGCCGGGAACACTGCCAAAAACAATCAGCAGATTTTTCTCGGCATCCACAGCCGTCACGCGCAGGCTTTGGGCTGTCACATTTCTGTCTCCCATGTGGCCGGCCATTTTCTTGCCCGGCGGGACACGCCCGGGGGTTTGGCGTTGGCCGATGGAACCGGGAGAGCGATGCACCTTGTGTGCGCCGTGTGATGCCTTGCCGCCTTTGAAACCCCAGCGTTTCATCACGCCGGCATAACCCTTGCCGATGCTGCGTCCGGTCACATCCACCAACTGTCCGACCTTGAACAGCTCGACCGAGAGCTTCTGTCCGACCTCGTACTGATCCGGATTGTCTACCCGAAACTCTTTCAGCACCCGTTGCGGGGGAATGTTCACTTTGGCGAAGTAGCCTTTTTCCGGCTTGTTCACCCGGCTGGGTTTTTTCTCTTCGAAGCCGACCTGAATGGCACTGTAACCATCCTTGTCCTGGCTCCGTTTGGCCACCACCGGACACGGCCCCAACTGCAACACGGTCACGGGTAGCCGTTCACCTTGTTCGGAAAAGGTCTGGGTCATTCCCAGCTTCCGGCCGATCAGTCCTGCGCGCATCCCCAAATCCTTCCTTCAAAAACCTTCTTTCAATCCCAATACGGCCCGTGACTCAAAAGCCCATCCAGGCACATCAGAGCTTGATTTCCACATTCACGCCGGCGGCCAGATCGAGCTTCATCAGGGCATCGACGGTCTGAGGCGTCGGATTGACGATATCGATCAATCTCTTATGCGTCCGGATCTCAAACTGCTCCCGGGACTTTTTGTCCACATGCGGCGACCGCAGCACGGTATACCGGTTGATTTTGGTGGGCAGGGGTATTGGCCCACGAATCTCGGCCCCGGTACGCCGGGCTGTTTGTACGATTTCACCGGTAGACTGGTCAAGTATACGATGATCGAATGCTTTCAACCGAATACGGATCTTCTGGTTTTCCATCCAAATTCACTCCGCCTGGCAGCCCCGTGGTTTGGCCTTGTGGCTTCCCGCCGTGGACCAACCGAACGTTTATTGCTTCTTCGCTGTCGCCAAGACACGCCGCGCTGCCTGTTGCCAGACCGGTAAGCGCATCATAAACCACAATTATTTCTGTCTCATACTCCCGAACACACCGGCCTTGCCGACCCCCTGACCCGGAGTCGGACCGCCGCATATCCAGGCTTCCGCACCTGCTGATTCGCTGTCAACCCTTCACTTTGGCAATAATCTCTTGTGCGACGTTTTCCGGTACCTGTTCATAATGATCAAACTGCATGGTGAAGGTGGCGCGCCCCTGGGACATGGAGCGAATGTCGGTCGCATAACCAAACATGCCCGCCAGAGGTGCCATGGCCTTGACAATCTGCGCACCACCGACGGAATCCATACCCTGGATCTGCCCGCGCCGTGAATTGAGGTCGCCGATGATGTCGCCCATGTACTCTTCCGGCATTTCAACCTCAACAGACATCACCGGCTCCAGAAGAACGGGCTTGGCTTTCTCGCACCCGGACTTGAAGCCCATGGATGCCGCCACCTTGAAGGCCATTTCCGAAGAGTCCACTTCGTGGTACGACCCATCATACAGGGCCACACGAAGGTCCACCACAGGATAACCGGCCAGGACACCACTGCGCATGGCTTCTTCGATTCCTTTCTGGACCGCAGAGATGTACTCTCTGGGGACCACGCCACCCCGGATTTCATCGATAAATTCGAAACCGGCACCCGGTTCATTGGGTTCCAGCCGCAGCCAGACATGGCCGAACTGGCCACGACCACCGCTCTGACGGATGAACCGCCCTTCGCTTTCGACGGTTTTGGTCAAGGTTTCCCGGTAAGCCACCTGCGGCTTGCCGACATTGGCATCCACCTTGAACTCGCGCTGCATGCGATCCACCAGAATTTCCAGGTGGAGCTCGCCCATCCCGGAGATGATCGTCTGGTTCGTTTCGTGGTCCACTTCCACTTTGAAGGACGGATCTTCCTGCGCGAGGCGTCCCAGGGCAATGCCCATCTTTTCCTGGTCAGCCTTGGTTTTCGGCTCGATGGCAATGGAGATCACCGGCTCCGGGAAGACCATCCGTTCCAGGACCACCGGTTTGTTGCTGTCACAAAGTGTATCACCCGTTGTGGTATACTTCAAACCAACGGCGGCTGCAATGTCTCCCGCACGCACTTCGCTGATATCTTCGCGTTTGTTGGCGTGCATGAGGAGAATCCGCCCGATCCGTTCCTTTTTGTCCTTGACGGAGTTGAGGACGTAGGAGCCGGAACCCAGGGTTCCCGAGTAGACCCGGAAAAAGGTCAGCGTCCCCACGAACGGGTCAGACATGATCTTGAAGGCCAGGGCTGAAAACGGTTCCGCATCATCGGGTTTGCGGACGATGACATCTTCGGAGTCCATTTTCTGCCCTTTGACTTCGACGGTGTCAATGGGCGACGGAAAGTAATTGACCACGGAGTCCAACAAAGGTTGAACACCTTTATTCTTGAAGGCAGCACCACAAAGGATGGGCACAAAGCTGTTGGCGATGACCCCTTTCCGGATGCATGCGACCAAGTCTTCCTGGGCAATCTCTTCACCCTCAAGATATTTCTCCATGAGGGCATCATCCTGTTCCAGGGCTGTTTCCAGCAACTGGAGCCGGGCCTCTTCCACCTCATCGGCCATGTCTGCGGGAATTTCCCCGACGACAAACTTGGCTCCGAGGGACTCATCATCGAACAGCATGGCTTCGCGGCTGACCAGATCCACCATGCCCCGGAAATTTTCTTCGACGCCGATGGGGAGTTGCAGGGGAAGGGCGACCGCGCCGAGGCGATCCCGGATCATTTGCACGACCCGTTTGAAGTCGGCACCCATGCGGTCCATTTTGTTGATGAAGGCAACCCGGGGAACCTTGTACCGGTTGGCTTGTCTCCAGACGGTTTCGGATTGGGGCTGAACGCCGCCGACGGCGCAAAAGACAGCCACGGCACCATCCAGGACCCGCAGGGAGCGTTCCACTTCAATTGTGAAATCCACATGCCCGGGCGTATCGATGATATTGATACGATTGTCTTTCCAAAAGCAGGTGGTCGCAGCCGAGGTGATCGTGATGCCTCTTTCCTGTTCCTGCTCCATCCAGTCCATGGTTGCGGTGCCTTCATGCACCTCACCCAGCTTATGGGAGCGTCCAGTATAATAGAGGATACGTTCCGTCACTGTCGTCTTACCGGCATCGATATGAGCCATGATGCCGATATTTCGCACCCGCGCAAGTGGTATTTCCCTCGCCACTGCCTACCCCTGTCAAAGAACAAAATTTGAGGATGCGTCAGGCATCCCTCTCCAGATATACCGTTATCACCAGCGATAGTGGGCGAACACTTTGTTCGCTTCCGCCATGCGATGGGTATCATCCCGTTTTTTTACTGTGGCACCGCGGCCGGCAGCCGCTTCGATCAATTCGGCGGCCAAGCGTTCCCGCATGGTCTTTTCACCCCGTTTCCGGGCAAAGCTGACCAGCCAGCGGATGGCCAGGGTTTGACGACGGCTGGGACGCACTTCCACCGGCACCTGATAGGTGGCACCGCCCACCCGCCTTGACCGAACTTCAACGGCCGGGCGGGCATTGTCTACTGCATCCTTGAAAATTTTCAAGGGATCTTCTTTGGCCCGGTCGCCGACAATGGCCAAGGCACCGTAGAAAAGACGCTCCGCAAGGGACTTCTTCCCATCTCGCATGAGACAGTTCATGAACTTGGTCACCAGCTTATCCCCATAAACAGGGTCTGGTACGATTTCCCTTTTTGGAACTTCACGACGCCTGGACATCCAGTTGACTCCCCTGCTGTTGGCCTGATCCGGTTCTTTATCATTCTATCATCAGTTGCCTGCTGCCTGCACGCACCTGATTCAAAAAAACCGTTTTTTTTCCGTCTGTCTCGTAAGCAACCCGCTCTGGACATGACCCGACTTCAGTGTGTCACGTCATGTTCCTACTTGGGCTTTTTGGCTCCATATTTCGAGCGACCCTGTTTCCGATCTTTCACGCCCTGCGTATCCAGCGTGCCACGCAGGATGTGGTAGCGCACGCCCGGCAAATCCTTGACCCGTCCGCCGCGTATCAAAACCACGGCATGCTCCTGGAGGTTATGGCTCTCTCCCGGAATATAGGCCGTGACTTCATGGCCATTGGTCAGACGTACCCGCGCCACTTTGCGCAGGGCAGAGTTGGGCTTCTTGGGGGTCGTCGTGTAGACCCGGGTGCAAACGCCACGTTTCTGCGGGCAGCTTTGCATGGCAGGGACGTTGTTTTTCCTGCCCTGCGGCCGGCGACCGTTACGCAGCAGTTGATTGACGGTTGGCATATCTCTAGGTCACTCCCACCTTTGTTTCAGACCACAAATCCCCGAGCCAGGGAAACCCATTAAATTAAGCTTTTCACCGAAGAAGTCAACCCTCTTTTTTCAAAAAAAGAAAAACTTTTTCGGTCAGCCTTTACTGGCTGGAGATTCACCCTCTTTTTCCTTCTTGCGCAACAAGGTTTTCATCAGCCCGGCAGCCCGACCGGTCCCTGCCGGGATCAGCCGACCGACGATGACATTCTCTTTCAGGCCATTCAACGTATCTGCACGCCCGGAGATGGACGCCTCGGTCAGGACCCGGGTCGTCTCCTGGAACGATGCCGCCGAAATGAAGGACGGCGTGGAGAGGGACGCCTTGGTGATTCCCAGCAAAAGCGGGAAGGAGGTCGCCTGCCGCCCGGAACGAAGGGCAGCCTTGGCATTTTCCCGGTCAAACTCGCTCTTCTCGACCGACTCGCCGGCAACGAAGGTCGTGTCGCCAGGATCCAGGATGGCCACCTTCTGCAACATTTGCCGCACAATCACTTCAATGTGCTTGTCGTTGATCCGCACGCCCTGGAGCCGGTAGACTTCCTGGATTTCGTTCACCATGAAGCGGCACAAATCCTCCAGGCCCAGAATTTTGAGAATGTCCTGCGGCACCGGAGAGCCTTCCATGAGGGGTTCACCGCGCCGGACATAGTCACCCTCATTGACGGCGAGCTGTTTCCCCTTGGGAAGCATATACTCCCGGGGTTCACCCACTTCCGCCGTCACGATGACCCGTCGCTTGCCTTTCAAATCCTTGCCGAAGGAGACCACCCCTTCGTTTTCGGAAATGATGGCATACTCCTTGGGCTTGCGGGCCTCGAACAGCTCCACCACCCGGGGCAGACCGCCTGTGATGTCGCGGGTTTTGGACGTTTGCCGGGGAACTTTGGCAATGATATCCCCGGCCAGGACATGATCCCCTTCCATGACCATGATCACGGCCCCGACGGGAAGGAAGTAACGCACTTCCGCGCCGGATGGCATGACCAGGGTTTCGCCGCTGTCAGGGTGTTTCAGGGTCAGCCGGGGTCGCATGTCGGTCTTGCGTCCCTGACTCTTCCAGTCGGTCACTTCCCGGGAACTCAGGCCTGTGGTTTCGTCGATGGTTTCGCGCAGGGTGTGGTTTTCAACCAGATCACCGTATTTGATGATACCTTCCATTTCCGTAATGATCGGCGAGGAGAAGGGATCCCATTCGGCAAAAGTCTGCCCCTTCTCCACCCGCTGGCCATCGCCCACCATCAGGCGGCAACCATAGGGAACCCTGTGGCGTTCCCGTTCGCGTCCCAGTTCCAGCTCGGGAATCACGTCACCGCTGTTTTCGGACCCTTCCACGGCACGCACTTCGTGAATGGAAACCTCGCCGTTCCGGGACAGGACCACATAACGTCCATTGCGATCCTGCACCGTGGTGAGGTTATGGAAACGGGCGATGCCACCATGCAGGGAATCGAGGGAGGATTGTTCCACTTTCCGGGATGCCGTTCCACCGATATGGAAGGTCCGCATGGTCAACTGGGTACCCGGTTCACCGATGCTCTGTGCGGCAATTACGCCGACCGCCTCGCCAATCGTCACCTTGGTCCCGCGGGCCAGATCGCGCCCATAACACTTGACGCACACCCCGCGCTCGGTCGCACAGGTCAGGGGAGAGCGGATCTTGATGCTCTCCACATTGGAATTTTCAATCCGCTCCACATCGTCTTCGTCAAGAATTTTGCCGCACTCGGCAATTCTTTCATCCGTGATGGGATCCACGATATCTTCCAGGGGGGTACGTCCCAGCACGCGATCCGCCAGGGATTCGACCACATCATTCCCTTCCAGAAGGGCCGTGGCGGTCAGCCCTTCGGACGTGCCGCAATCCTCTTCCCGGACGATACAATCCTGGGCCACGTCCACCAGACGCCGGGTCAGGTATCCGGAGTTGGCCGTCTTCAGGGCCGTATCCGCCAATCCTTTCCGGGCACCATGGGTGGAGATGAAGTATTGCAACACTGTCAGCCCTTCACGAAAGTTGGCCGTGATGGGGGCTTCGATGATTTCACCGGATGGTTTGGCCATCAAGCCGCGCATGCCCGCCAACTGGCGAATCTGCGCCGCCGAACCTCTGGCCCCGGAGTTGGCCATCATGAAAATGGAGTTGAACGAAAGCTGTTCACGGCCCACGTCGATAGTCTCCGACGAAATTCCCTTCATCATTTCGTCGGCCACCCGTTCCGTGCAGTGCGACCAGATGTCGATCACCTTGTTGTATTTTTCACCCTCGGTGATGAGACCTTCAATATACTGGCGCTCGATCTCCTTGACTTTTTCCTGTGAATCTTCCACGAGCGCCCGTTTGCTCTTCGGGATCACCATGTCATCCTTGCCGAACGAAATGCCGGCCCGGGCCGCAAAACCGAAACCAACGGTCATGATCCGGTCGGCAAAAATGACGGTCTCCTTGGTACCGCAGTTGCGGTAGACCACGTCGATGAGCTTGGCCACCTCTTTTTTGGTGAGCAGACGGTTGACCAGGTCGAAGGGAATCTGATCGGGCAGAATTTCGGTCAACAGGATGCGTCCGACCGTGGTCTTCTGTCGCACGCCGCGATACCGACACATGATGGAGGCATGCAGTCCGATTGCGCTGGAATCATAGGCTTGGCGGACCTCCAGGGGCGAGGAGAAGATCATCCCCTCTCCCAGCACGTTCAGGCGCTCCGAGGTCATGTAGTACAGGCCCAGAATGATATCCTGGGTCGGCACGATGATGGGCTTGCCGTTGGCGGGCGAGAGAATGTTGTTGGTGGACATCATCAACACCCGCGCCTCAATCTGGGCCTCGATGGAGAGCGGCACATGGACGGCCATCTGGTCGCCGTCAAAGTCGGCATTGAACGCCGTACAGACCAGGGGATGCAACTGGATGGCCTTGCCTTCGATCAACTTCGGCTCGAAGGCCTGGATACCCAGACGATGCAGGGTGGGTGCCCGGTTGAGCATGACCGGGTGTTCCCGGATCACCTCCTCCAGGATGTCCCACACCTCGCTCTTTTCCTTCTCCACCATCCGTTTGGCCGCCTTGATGGTGGTGGCCAGACCGCGCTCTTCCAGGCGGTTGTAGATGAAGGGTTTGAACAGTTCCAGGGCCATTTTTTTGGGCAGGCCGCACTCGTGCAGCTTGAGATCCGGTCCCACCACGATCACCGACCGACCCGAATAGTCCACCCGCTTGCCGAGCAGATTGAGCCGGAAACGGCCCTGTTTGCCTTTCAACATTTCCGAGAGGGATTTCAGGGGGCGTTTGTTCGTCCCCGTGATCACCCGGCCCCGCCGGCCATTGTCGAACAGGGCATCCACCGACTCCTGCAACATGCGTTTTTCGTTGCGGATGATGATGTCGGGGGCCTTCAGTTCAAACAGGCGCTTGAGACGGTTGTTGCGGTTGATCACCCGGCGATAGAGATCGTTCAGATCGGATGTGGCAAACCGGCCTCCGTCCAGGGGGACCAGGGGCCGCAATTCCGGTGGAATCACCGGGATGGTTTCCAGGATCATCCACTCCGGGCGGTTGCCGGACTCCTGGAAAGACTCCAGGGTGTGCAGACGTTTGACGATTTTTTTCCGGCGGGCCTCGGAATTCGTGGCCACCAGCTCATCCCGCAGGCGGACGATGTCTTCCTCAATCTTCAGTCGGGAGAGCATGTCGCGGATGGCTTCGGCCCCGATGCCGGCGGTAAATTCGTCGCCGTATTCATCCTGCATCTGGTTGAAACGGTCCTCGGTCAGCAGATCTCCCTTTTTCAGGGGGGTCATGCCGGGTTCCAGGACCACAAAATTTTCAAAATAGAGGACCCGTTCCAGATCTTTCAGGGTCATGTCCAGAAGCAGACCGATTCGACTGGGCAGGGATTTCAAAAACCAGATGTGCG
The DNA here is from genome assembly GCA_015228935.1 of Magnetococcales bacterium. Lineage (NCBI taxonomy): Bacteria > Pseudomonadati > Pseudomonadota > Magnetococcia > Magnetococcales > Magnetococcales bacterium. Next base: position 154,901 of record JADGCO010000001.1, read on the forward strand.
CCACCGGCGAGGCCAGCTCGATATGGCCCATCCGCTCGCGACGCACCTTGGATTGAATCACCTCGACGCCGCACTTTTCGCACACCACGCCCCGGTGTTTGAGGCGCTTGTATTTGCCGCAGAGACATTCGTAGTCCTTGACCGGACCAAATATTTTGGCACAGAAAAGGCCGTCCCGTTCCGGTTTGAAGGTCCGGTAGTTGATCGTTTCGGGTTTTTTGACCTCACCGAACGACCAGGAGCGGATTTTTTCCGGGGAAGCGATGGATATCTTGATGCCATCGAAACTCTGGCCCAACACCGGTCGGGAAAAAAGTTTGAACAGGTTTTGATTCAACTGACGCCTCCGGTCGATCTGTGCGAGGTTGCCATGGGGGGCCGGGTCGCTTTATTTCGGATCCGGCTCCGGGCCATGGTCATTCCGGGGTCCTTACCAGCGATACATCCAGGGCCAGGGATTGCAGCTCCTTGACCAGGACGTTGAAGGATTCGGGGATTCCCGCCTCAAACGTATCGTCGCCCTTGACGATGGATTCGTAGATCTTGGTTCGTCCGGCCACGTCATCGGACTTGACCGTCAACATTTCCTGCAACGTATAGGACGCACCATAGGCCTCCAAGGCCCAGACCTCCATTTCGCCAAACCGCTGCCCGCCAAACTGGGCCTTGCCACCCAACGGCTGCTGGGTCACCAGAGAGTAGGGACCAATGGAACGGGCGTGAATCTTGTCGTCCACCAGATGGTGGAGTTTGAGAATGTAAATGTAGCCGACGGTCACCGCCCGGTCGAAATAGTCACCCGTGCGACCGTCGATGAGACGCACCTGACCCGATTTGGGCAGACCGGCCTGTTCCAGCCAGCCGACGATTTCCTCTTCCCGCGCCCCGTCAAACACGGGCGTGGCTGCCGGGACACCATCCTTGAGGTTGCCGGCCAGATTCAGGGTTTCGGCGTCGGTCAACTCCCGCAGGTCATCGGCCTGATCCTGGTGATCATAGACCTCCAGGAGAAAATTCCGCAGATTGGCGACAGGTTCCCCTTTTTGGCACTGTTCCAGGAGCTTGCCGATTTTCTTTCCCAGCCCCTTGGCGGCCCAGCCCAGATGGGTCTCCAGAATCTGCCCGACATTCATGCGCGACGGCACACCGAGGGGATTGAGAACGATATCCACCGGCTGACCATCTTCCAGGTAGGGCATATCCTCCACGGGATTGATCTTGGAGATGACACCCTTGTTGCCGTGCCGTCCGGCCATTTTATCGCCTGGTTGCAGCTTGCGCTTGACGGCAATATACACCTTGACCATTTTCAGCACGCCGGGGGGCAGATCATCGCCCCGTTCCAGCTTTTCCACCTTGCTTTCAAAGCGTTTTTGCAGTCGCTGGCCGGTTTTCAACACCTGTGCCCGGATGCCCTCGATCTGCTGCGTCACTACATCGTCATCGAGAACCACGTCCTGAAGATCGCGATTGGTGGCGGTGCGCACCCAATGCTCTTCAATCTTGTCGCCGGAACCCAGGCGTGGCGCAGAACGGACCACGCGATGCAGCATCAGGCGCCGGATGCGGTCATCGGCATCATTTTCAATGATGCGGCGTTCAGCGACCATATCCTTGCGCAGGGCGGCAATCTCTTCCTGATCGATCAACTTGGCCCGATCATCCTTTTCCAGGCCGCGCCGGGAAAAGACCCGCACATTGACGACCGTTCCCGAAATGCCCGGCGGCAGGCGCAGGGAAGTATCCCGGACATCGGAGGCTTTTTCTCCGAAGATGGCCCGCAAAAGTTTTTCTTCTGGCGTCAACTGGGTCTCCCCTTTGGGGGTCACCTTGCCGACCAGAATGTCGCCGGCCTTGACGTCGGCCCCGACATAGATGATGCCGGAGTCGTCCAGATTGCTCAGGGCCTCTTCGCCGACGTTGGGCATGTCCCGGGTGATCTCTTCCGGCCCGAGTTTGGTATCCCGGGCCATCACCTCGAACTCGTCGATATGGATCGAGGTGAAGACATCATCCTGGACAAGACGTTCGGAGATGAGGATCGAGTCTTCGAAGTTGTAGCCATTCCAGGGCATGAAGGCGACCAGGACGTTGCGCCCCAAAGCAAGTTCACCCCATTGGGTGCTGGGTCCATCCGCCACGATATCCCCGCTTCTGACCCGGTCGCCGGCCCGCACCAGGGGCACCTGATTGATGCAGGTATTCTGGTTGGAGCGTTCAAACTTGGTCAGATTGTAGATATCGACGCCGGGTTCGCTGGAACCGGGTTCTTCGTCGGCCTTGATGACAATCCGCGAGGCATCCACCTCTTCCACCACGCCATGGCGGCGGCTGACGATGGTCACCCCCGAATCCCGGGCCACGACCGGTTCCATGCCGGTCCCCACCAGGGGGGCATCGGTCTTGATGAGCGGCACGGCCTGCCGCTGCATGTTCGACCCCATCAAGGCGCGGTTGGCGTCGTCGTTTTCCAGAAAGGGAATCAGGGCTGCCGCCACCGAAACGATCTGCTTGGGCGACACGTCCATGTACTGGATGCGATCCGGGGTGGCGATGGTAAATTCCAGTTTATGGCGGCACTGTACGACATCGCTGACGTAGCGCTTTTCGTGATCGAGAACGGCGTTGGCCTGGGCGATGACGTAGTTTTCTTCCTCGATGGCCGACAGATAATCGACTTCATCCGTAACCCGGCCCTCCACGACCCGCCGATAGGGGCTTTCGATGAATCCGAAAGCGTTGATCCGGGCGAAGGTCGAAAGACTGTTGATCAGACCGATGTTCGGACCTTCCGGGGTTTCGATGGGGCAGATGCGTCCATAATGGGTCGGATGCACGTCCCGGACCTCGAAACCGGCCCGTTCCCGCGTCATGCCTCCCGGTCCCAGGGCCGACAACCGGCGCTTGTGGGTAATTTCCGACAAGGGATTGGTCTGGTCCATGAACTGGGAGAGCTGACTGGAACCGAAAAATTCCCGAATGACCGCCGAAAAAGGTTTGGAATTGAGGACATCGTGCGGCATGAGGGTTTCCGGCTCCGTTGAAGAGAGCCGTTCCCGGATGGCCCGCTCCATGCGGACCAAGCCAATGCGCACCTGATTTTCCAGCAGTTCGCCCACCGAACGGACGCGGCGATTGCCCAGGTGGTCAATGTCATCCACCTTGCCGTGGCCATCCTTCAGCTTCAGAAGAATGTCCACCACACCCAGGATATCTTCCTTGCGGAGAATGCGGACATTCAAGTCGCACTCCAGATTGAGGCGTTTGTTCATCTTCAGCCGCCCAACCGTGGAAAGATCGTAGCGGTCGGCCTTGAAAAACAGGTTGCTGAACAAATTTTTGGCCGCATCGATGGTGGGGGGTTCCCCGGGGCGCATCATGCGGTAGATGTCGATCAGGGCCTCGTCCTGGCTTTGATTTTTGTCGAGATCAAGGGTATTGCGCAGGTAGGGACCAACGTTCACATAGTCGATGAAGAGGGTTTCAATCTCTTCGATGCCATTATCCTCGAAAATGCTGAGCATGGCTTCCGTGATTTCGGCCCCGGCTTCGGCGATGAGTTCTCCGCCGACGTTGGGCATGTTGTGGGCCAGGAACCGGCCCACCAGATCCTCAGCCGGGACCTGAATCCAGTCCAACCCTTCGGATTGGAGCTTTTTGATGGCCCGGGCTGATATTTTCCGTTTCGCCCGGACGATCTCTTCCCCGGTCTGGGGGTGGACGATGGCATAATTGAGACGGCTGCCCAGCAGTTGGTCTGGGTTGAGGCGTTTTTCCCACAAGACCCCTTTTTTCCGGAACGGCTCCGTATCGTAGAACCGGCTCAACATTTCTTCCGGGTTCATGCCCAGGGCGCGCAGCAGGGTGGTGACCGGCATCTTGCGGCGGCGGTCGATTCTTGCGTACAGCAAATCCTTGGGATCAAACTCAAAATCGAGCCAGGACCCCCGATAGGGAATGATGCGGGAGGAAAAGAGCAGTTTACCCGAGCTGTGCGTCTTGCCCCGGTCGTGGTCGAAAAACACCCCCGGCGAGCGGTGCATCTGCGACACGATGACCCGTTCCGTGCCGTTGACGATGAAGGTACCGGTATCCGTCATCAGGGGAATTTCGCCCAGGTAAACATCCTGTTCCTTGATTTCCTTGATCGACTTGGCACCGGTATCCTCGTTTTCCTCCCACAGGACCAGGCGCAGGACCACTTTCAGGGGTGCCGAGAAGGTCATCCCGCGGGCCAGACACTCATCCTCGTCATATTTGGGTTCACCGAGGGAAAAGGTGACGTACTCCAGGGTCACGGCACCTGCATAATCGTGAATGGGAAAAACCGACTGAAAAACTGCGTGGAGTCCCGCATCTTCCCGGGTATCCGGGGAGGCACTTGCCTGCAGAAAACGTGCAAAGGATTCCTTTTGGATCGCGATCAGGTCAGGAATTTCGATAATGGTTGGAATCCGTCCGAAATTTTTGCGCAGACGCTGTTTTTCGGTAAAGCTCAGTGACATCGGATTTCCTCTGCCGCCTTAAAAAAAATGGCCAGGCCCGCAACACAGCGTGGAACCGGATGCCTCATGTTGCTCCGGTCGGTCGCCGCTCATGATCCATGCGTCATAGCCGCTTGCTGCGTAAGCCGCCCTTGTCGAAGCGTGGCAACCCTGCACACCGGGCAGGGGCACGAAGCCCCTGCCCGGACGCCGGATCGACCGAACAAGGTAAGCCCGGGAACCTACTTGAGTTCAACCTTGGCACCGGACTCTTCGAGTTCCTTCTTATGTTTTTCAGCATCTTCCTTGCTGACCCCTTCCTTCACCACCTTGGGGGCACCTTCCACGAGGTCCTTGGCCTCCTTGAGGCCCAGGCCGGTGATGGCCCGCACGGCTTTGATGACATGGATCTTCTTGTCACCGGCATCGGTCAGGATCACATCGAAGGCGGTTTTTTCTTCAGCCGGGGCTGCGGCAGCGGCTCCGCCACCCACGGCGGCGACGGCCACGGCGGCTGGGGCTGCGGAGACGCCAAATTTGGTCTCCATGGCCTTGACCAGCTCGGCCAGTTCGAGGACCGTCATTTTTTCAATTTCTGCAATCAATTCTTCACGGGACAGGGCCATGATCTACTCCTGATTTGATCTTGAATGTCTATGTCATTGGAGGGGTCGAGGCGGTGCCAAGGCACCCTCAAGCCGCCTGTTCTTTCTGTTTCTGGATTTGGGCCAGGACGCGCACCAGGCTGCCGGGAACGGCGGCCAGCACCCCGACAAAACCCTGGATGGGCGAATTCAAGGAACCGAGCATCCGGGCCAGCAGGACTTCCCGCGACGGCAGTTTGGCCAGAGCAATAATCCCTTTGGCATCGACCATCTTGCCATCCAGGATGCCACCGACGATTTGCAGATTGGGATGTTCCTTGGTGAAATCATCCAGAACCTTGGCCGGGGCCACCGGGTCCATGGATGTGGCCAGACTGGTGGGGCCTTTCAGCAGGGGGCCGATCGGCTCGAACGGGGTCCCTTGGGCGGCCCGTTTGGCCAGGGTGTTTTTGACCACCCTGAATTCACTGCCCGACTCCCGAAATTTCCGGCGCAGGGCTGTCATCTCACTGACGGTCATTCCTCGATAGTGGGCGACGACGGCCACTCTGGAACGTTCCAGACTGGCGCGCACCTCATCGATGACCTGACTTTTTTCCTCCCGCTTCACGCTGGGTTCCTCCTTTTGGCTCCCCTACGGGTTGCATCTGTCCAACGCAAAAGTCGCCCGGGGCCTTAAGGTCCCTTTTGTCTCGGCAGGTCGATCACCCGGTTACAGGCTCCACGGTGGAGGCCTCACCTGCTGTCATGGACTGAAAATCAAACGAATTTCATGACGCGAGGGAGTGGGGATCGACCTTGATGCCCACACCCATGGTCGTACTGACGGAAATTTTCTTGATGAAGGTCCCCTTGATGGAGGAGGGACGCAACTTTTGGATGGTTTCCACCATGTTCTTGATGTTGGCCGACAACTGATCCGGGGTAAAAGAGGCCTTGCCGATGCCTGCATGGAGGATACCGGCTTTTTCGACCCGGAAGGCCACTTGGCCTCCCTTGATTTCACGGATCACCTTGGCCACATCGAAGGTGACGGTGCCCAGTTTGGGGTTGGGCATCAGGCCGCGGGGACCCAGCACCTTGCCGAGGCGACCAACCACACCCATCACATCGGGACAGGCGACAGTCCGGTCAAAGTCTGTCCAGCCACCCTGGATTTTTTCCACCAGATCGTCGGAGCCGGCATAATCCGCGCCGGCGGCCAGGGCTTCAGCCACCTTGTCCCCCTTGGCGAAGACCAGGACGCGCACCGTTTTGCCGGTACCGTTGGGGAGGATGGCCGTGCCACGGATCATTTGATCGGCATGGCGGGGGTCCACGCCCAGATTGAGGGCAATCTCCACGGTCTCGTCAAACTTGGCTGTGGCACCCTCTTTCAGGAGTCCCACGACTTCGGACAGGGGATAGGCTCTGGACCGATCCAGTTTTTCATGAATTTTCTGCAATCGTTTGCCACGTCGCGCCATTGCTGTTTCCTCATTCAACGATCTGGAGACCCATGGAACGGGCGGAGCCGGCGATGGTTCGCTTGGCACCTTCCAGATCCTTGGCGTTCATATCCGGCATTTTGGACTTGGCAATCTCCTCGATCTGCTTCCAGGTCACCTTGCCGGCCAGGGGGGGACGGCCTGGAGTGGCCGAACCTTTTTCCATTCCGGCAGCCTTTTTGAGAAAATAGGAAGCCGGCGGGGTCCGCAGGTCAAAGATGAACGTCCGATCCTGGAAAACCGTAATCACCACCGGAATCGGGGTGTTCGGTTCCATCCCTTGAGTCTTGGCATTGAAGGCCTTGCAAAACTCCATGATGTTCAGCCCGTGTTGGCCCAGGGCCGGACCTACTGGCGGACTCGGCTTGGCGGCCCCGGCGGGAACCTCCAATTTGATGTAGGCCGTGATTTTTTTTCCCATGATATTTCCCTACAGTTTCTCGACCTGGACAAATTCCAATTCCACCGGGGTGGCGCGACCGAAGATGCTGACAGAAACCTTCAAGCGGGTTTTGTCTTCATCCACTTCTTCGACGACCCCGTTGAAGGAGACAAACGGACCATCCACCACACGCACACTTTCGCCCACCGAAAACTGCACTTTCGGTTTGGGTTTTTCCATGCCGTCTTCGACCTGGCGCAGGATTTTATCAACCTCGCGGTCGCTCAAGGGTTGCGGACGGCCCCCTCCACCCAGAAATCCCGTCACTTTCGGAATTTCGTTGACCATGTGCCACGTCTCGTCATTCAGCTCCATGCGCACCAGGACATAGCCCGGATAGAACTTCCGCTCGGAAGTCACCTTCTTCCCTTTGCGCAGTTCAACCACATCCTCGGAGGGCACCAGGATCTCTTCGAACATGTGTGCCCGTCCGGTCAGACGAATGCGCTCTTCCAGGGCCTGTTTCACCTTCTTTTCAAACCCGGAATAGGCATGGATGACGTACCACTTCTTGGCCATGGATGACTCTTGACTATTCTGAAATCGATGACTCTGGATCAATCAACCAACGACCAGCGAGACAAAAAATGCCAATATGCTGTCTATCAGCCACAAAAACAGCGACACCAGGAAGACCATGGCCAACACAAGAATGGTCGTATTGCTCGTATCTTTCCGGGTGGGCCAGACCACCTTGCGCAGCTCGCTGCGGACATCGGTAAGATATTGTTTGACCTCGGATACCTGAATCATGTCGGATCGACTTTTCCTTTGGAAATCTGGCAGGGCTCCGCCGGTCTCCACACCCTGTCAGGGTGATGCAGGGAACGTATTGCTGGCAGGACAGGAGGGACTCGAACCCCCAACCGCCGGTTTTGGAGACCGATGCTCTACCACTTGAGCTACTGTCCTTCGCAAACAATCACCATTCCCCGGTTGCGCCTCTGGAACAGGACAGCCTACTTGATTTTTCCTTCCTTGTGAAGGGTATGCTTGCGGCAAAACGGACAATATTTGCGCAGAGCCAATTTTTCCGGTTTGGTGCGCTTGTTTTTGTCCGTTGTATAGTTGCGCCGTTTGCACTCTTCGCAACTCAGGCTGATCAGATCACGCATACAGATTCCTCCGGGACCATCTGGAACTATTTTGTCCCGTTACCCTCGTGTGGGGTTGCAAAGACGAAACCAGCGGGATCCTGTTCAAAGATCCCGCCGGTTCGGCCTGACTTGGATGGCAGCTTTATTCGATGACCGTGGAGACGACTCCGGCACCCACCGTCCGGCCACCTTCACGGATGGCGAAACGGAGGCCTTGCTCCATGGCGATGGGAGAGATCAGCTCCACTTCCAGCGCAATATTGTCACCGGGCATCACCATTTCGACGCCATCGGGCAGTTTCAGAATGCCGGTCACGTCGGTGGTCCGGAAGTAGAACTGGGGCCGATAGTTGGAGAAGAACGGGGTGTGGCGTCCGCCTTCTTCCTTGGTCAGGATGTAGCACTCGGCCTTGAATTTTTTGTGGGGGGTGATGGAACCGGGTTTGGCGAGGACCTGGCCGCGTTCCACTTCATCGCGTTTGGTGCCCCGCAGCAGAACGCCGATGTTGTCGCCGGCCTGACCTTGATCCAGGAGTTTCCGGAACATTTCGACGCCGGTGCAGATGGTCGAGGTTGTGGGCTGGAAGCCGACGATCTCGACGGTTTCACCCACTTTGACGATACCCCGCTCCACGCGCCCGGTCACCACGGTTCCGCGCCCGGAGATGGTGAACACGTCTTCGATGGGCATCAGGAAGGCCCCATCGAGGGGGCGTTCCGGAAGGGGAATATAGGCATCGACGGCATCCATCAACTTTTCGATGGCTCCCTTGCCCATCTCTCCGGCATCCCCTTCCATGGCTTTCAGGGCGGAGCCTACCACGATGGGAATGTCATCGCCGGGGAATTCGTACTGGGAGAGGAGTTCCCGGACTTCCAGCTCGACGAGTTCCAGCAGTTCCGGATCGTCCACCTGGTCGGCCTTGTTCATGAACACCACCAGGGCCGGCACGCCGACCTGGCGGGCCAGCAGAATGTGTTCCCGGGTTTGCGGCATGGGACCGTCGGCAGCGGAGACGACGAGGATGGCACCATCCATCTGGGCGGCACCTGTGATCATGTTCTTGATGTAGTCGGCATGGCCAGGGCAGTCCACGTGTGCATAGTGGCGTTTGACCGTCTGGTATTCCACGTGGGCCGTCGAGATGGTGATGCCGCGTTCACGCTCTTCCGGAGCGGCATCGATCTTGTCGTAAGCCATGAACTCGGCCATGCCTTTTTCCGCCAGGACCTTGGTGATGGCCGCCGTCAGCGTCGTCTTGCCATGGTCCACGTGGCCGATGGTACCGATGTTCACATGCGGCTTTGTTCGCTCGAATTTCGCTTTGGACATGCCAATTTCTCCCAGCTTGAAGTAAGGCGGTGATATGTTCTACAGGTGTCCGGTCCCGCGAAGCTTGATACTGGAGCCCATGATCGGGATTGAACCGATGACCTCTTCCTTACCAAGGAAGTGCTCTACCACTGAGCTACATGGGCACACCTGAATGCCGTGGGGTCCTGCCAACCAGGGTCTTTCCAAGCTGGAGCGGGTGGGGGGAATCGAACCCCCGTGATCAGCTTGGAAGGCTGACGTTCTACCATTGAACTACACCCGCCTGTTCAGTTCCCCTTCACCCTCTGCTGATTTCAACGGCTCGCACGATCAGACAGACGGTGGTGGAGGGGGAAGGATTCGAACCTTCGAAGGCGGAGCCGGCAGATTTACAGTCTGCTCCCTTTGGCCACTCGGGAACCCCTCCAAAGAATAGCCAAAAAGAAATAACAGAACGTCACAACAGGGTCAAGGGGATATCTCATTTTTTTCTGCAACACCTTCCAGGATGGTGACAATCCCCCAGGCCTCTTCCTGGATGGGGTTGCGGTAGGAGTGAACAACATTACCCCGGAACCGGGCACTGTCTCCGGCACTCAAGGTAACCACCTCTCCCGCCACATCCAGAACAACTTCGCCGCGCAGAACATAGAGGTACTCCTCGCTCCCCGGCGCATGAGGTTTACCATCATATACCGACTCGGGACGCAAGTGAAAGGCCTGTTGAAAAAAATGGAATACATTGGGGGGGGAGACATTCACGGCCTGGTAGACCTCATCACCGGAAATCACCCGCCGCATCTGGTCCTGGCGATACACCTGGATCCGCTTGCAGTCCGACTCCACCAGATCATCAATCGATGTCCCCAGCGCCGCAGCAATCCGGAATACCACCGCCAGGGATGGGTTGCCGTCATCCCGCTCGGCGGTTGCCAATGTTGCCCGCGGAATTCCCGCCAAATCCGCCAAATGCTGCTGAGTCCATTTCCGCAGACTCCGAATGGCACGGATCCGCGTCCCTACCAGATTGGTCACCATGGGCCACCTCCTCCCGGTCTGTTCATCACCCGGTTCCCTTTCTCCACCTGATTGGTCACCATGGGCCACATCCTCCCGGTCTGTTCATCACCCGGTTCCCTTTACTTCTCCAGATTGGTCACCATGGACCTCACCATATCAGCCTGTTCCAGGCGCATCATTGACAAAATTACGACATTTTTGATGGTATACCATTTTTTTTTCTTGACGTACAGTTGGCAAATGCACCACAATCCTTTCTCATTGGTGGTGCCCAGGTCACGATCACCGTCGCAACCCCGGCACGAGCGTGACACATCACCAGAGTCAAGATTCGATTTCATTGCGATGACTGAGTATTTTTTGCGTCACTTCGACACATCAACATGAATAGAATGCCTGACGCATCGACGATACGTTCAGGAGAGAACCGGTCCAACTGCCAGGGACCACCTGCTGACAACACCTCTAAAATCAAGACTGTCAAGGAGAGAATCCCATGAGTGTATTGGTTACCAAACCGGCCCCGGATTTCAAGGCCACCGCTGTCATGCCCGACAACAGTTTCCAGGAAATTTCCCTGTCCGATTACAAGGGGCAATATGTCGTTCTGTACTTTTACCCCCTGGATTTCACCTTTGTCTGCCCCTCGGAAATCATCGCCTTCGATCATCGGCTGAACGAATTCAAACAACGCAAGGTCCAGGTGCTGGGGGTCTCCATCGACTCCCACTTTGTCCACCTGGCCTGGAAAAACACCGAGGTCAACAAAGGCGGCATTGGCAATGTGCAATATCCATTGGTGGCCGACATCAGCAAGGCCATTACCCGCGCCTATGATCTGGAAACCGGTCCCGGCATCTCCCTGCGCGGCTCCTTCCTGATCGACAAGGCCGGTGTGGTCCGGCATCAGGTGGTCAACGACCTCCCCCTGGGCCGTAACATCGACGAAATGCTGCGCATGGTCGATGCCCTGCAATTTTTCGAGGAACATGGCGAGGTCTGCCCGGCTGGCTGGCAGAAAGGTAAACCCGGCATGAAAGGCTCCACCGCCGGCGTGGCCGAATATCTGGCCCAGCATGCCAGCAAGCTTTGAGTCGCTGCTTCATTCCCTGAATTCAAGGAGTCTCCCCATGTCGATTACCCTTCCCCCCCTCCCCTATGATCTCAATGCCCTGGCACCCCATATTTCCAGGGAGACCCTGGAATTCCACCACGGCAAGCACCACCAGACCTACGTCACCAACCTGAACAACCTGCTGCCAGGCACTGAGTTTGCCGGCAAATCCCTGGAAGAGATTGTCATGCGCTCTTCGGGCGGCATCTTCAACAACGCCGCCCAGGTTTGGAACCATACCTTCTATTGGAATTGCCTGTCGCCCAAGGGTGGCGGTGAACCAAAGGGAGAGTTGGCCAAGGCCATCAACGCCAAATGGGGATCCTTTGCCGCATTCAAGGAAGCCTTTGCCAAGTGTGCCGTCACCACTTTTGGTTCCGGCTGGGCCTGGCTGGTCAAAAATCCGGATGGCTCACTCGACCTTCTCAGCACGAGCAATGCCGCCACCCCCATGACCCAGAACAAGAAAGCCCTCCTCACCTGCGATGTCTGGGAACATGCCTACTACATCGACTATCGCAATGCGCGTCCCAAATATGTGGAAGCGTTCTGGAATCTGGTCAATTGGGATTTTGTGGCCGGAAATTTTGCCTGAGCTTCCGCCTGTAACAATACCGGGGGTGACAGCCATGGTGCTGCACCCCCCGGCATTTGGTCATACCCACTTCATCACCCTGGATCTTGGCCAGGTTTTATGGAACTGCCCCCCCGGCATCCGGTCACACCACTTCATCACCGGGGTCTTGGTCAGGTTTACTGGCCGGGGTAAATGAACCTGGCTGTGACCTTGGCTTTGTCCCGGATCCACCAATAATCAAGACTCAGCTCTCTTTGGCAGCAATACGGAAACCGACATTGCCGATTCTTTTTGTCGCAGGGTCACAGCCACGAAAGTCAGACCGCAGGCAATCAGATGGATCAACCCAGGAGCCTCCCCGCAAAACCATTTTATCTCCCTCGTGGACAATTGGATCGAGCAGTAATCCGTATACATTTCTTTCATGATAATAAAAACTCCGACTCCATTCCCAAACATTTCCTACCAAATCACTGTGACCGTATGGTCCCTCTCCCAATGGATAAAGGCCCACCGGCGTTGGTACATTGATATTCCCACCAAAATTAGCATGTTCTGGAGTTGGTTTAGCATCTCCCCAAGGATAAATTCCCCCATCACGTCGTGTCGCCGCTATTTCCCAAACCTTCTCATCGGGTAAACAGATATTTTTTTCTGTCAAATCACTTAACCACCGGCAGTAGGCCATGGCTTCAAACCAGGTAACATCAATGACCGGGCGATTGGGATACTGAACATGATGTTCCCACGCACCTGGTTCTTCCCACATATATTCCAGGCGCAGCTTCCAGCCCTTTTTGTCCCACCATTTTTCTTGCCGATACCCCTCTCCCTGTTCCATAAAAAGCTGATACTCAGCCACGGTCACCGGATATTTTCCCAATTTCCATCCTGTCCCGGGAACCGGCAGCAGATTGTCTTGCTTCAGACGGGGGTCTCCTCCTTGCCCTAAAGCTTTTGCTGCTTCCATACGAGCTTCGATGGAAACTTTTTTTGCTCCTTCCAAGGTAAAAATTTCCATGGAACGCTCAAGCACCTTGCGATAAACGTCTTCAATCTCCACCGGTGTTTTGTACTCGTAGGCAGTCATGGGTTGCAGAAGCCGGCCCATGATTCCGGCCATGCGGGCATTTTCTGCCAACGTGCTGTCTTTGCTCCGAGACAACAACACCCTTTGTAACAACTGATCCACTCGTCTTGCCCCCCCCTCATCGAAAAGGGCACCGGAAAACAATTCGACCGTTTCCCGCCATTGGGGATTGTCCAGGCGGTCTTTGATGATCGGCCAATAGTCATCTGGAGAGTTTTCACCATCTCCCATCCATGCCAGGGCCTGGGCTGCCAGGTATTCCTGGAAGGTCAAATGCCAGAATTTCAGCTTTTGCGGTCCCACCTCTTCGACAATACCGCTCCCCAGGCACTCAAACCCCAACCATGACCGACCAAATTGTAAACGCTCTGACTTGCTTGTTAATTGCGGAAAATGCCTCTGCACCCGAGGTTCCACTACCTCGGCTCCTTCCTGGAAATCAAACACCGCCTGTTTGCCACCCTTGCCACCCTTCATCATGGCCAGAGCCAGATCGGAAAATGCTTCCAGGGCAAAACGATCCTGGTAACCTGCATTCTTGCGCATGATTGTTCGGGCAGCAATCAACCAGCGCATGACGGCCTGGTAAACCCGTGCCCGGCCTTCCGGCAACTTTCCTTCGTTCCAATGAACCACGCACAAACAGGTCAACATGACCGGATTGGCTGCCAAGCGTCGAATGGCTGGTTTTTCCAGAATGGTCTGGAGCAGGATTGTGTGATGATCCTGGGCCACTGATTGTTCTGGTCTGCCAGCAGACCGTTCATGCAATGCTGCCGACCAGCGAGTAATGAATTCACGGATCTCCGTCTGACTGAAAGGTTCAATCACAGCATGCGAAAATCCCAATCCCCGCATCTGCTTCACCCCAAAGGGACGACTGGAGACAACCATGGGACACTCTTTCCATTGTTGAACAGCATCCTGAACAATGGCGATCACCCGTTTTCGAATCTCTTCATCGGCCACTTCATCCAGGCCATCCAGGAGCAGAAAAACTTTTCCTTCTTCCAGCAGGGTTGTCCAATGGTGACGCCAATCCGCATCCTTTTTGGCAGTGAACGTCAGATCCAACAAATCCAACAACCGGTCGCATCCATGCCTTAATTGACTGACCGTGTCATCCTTGGTCAGGAGTACGGCCAGTTCCGAGAGTCTAAGAAACAGGGGATAACGCGGTTCCTCTTTCTCGTCCATTCCCAAATATCGACCCCGCCAACTCCCTCCCGCCGGATGGGAAATTCCAAGCAAATCCTTGGCCAGCATGGCGGCCACCAGACGCAAAAAAGTGGTCTTGCCGGCACCTGGTTGTCCTTCAATGAGCAGTCGCCTGGATTGCGGCAGTAGTGACGCCAGGGAAGCCGAGTCTCCCTGCTCCAGGAATTGACCTTCCCTCACTTCACCCCGACTGCGCAACGGGGTGTACAATTGCTCAACATTGTACCATCCCGCATCCTGACTCCGCCCAGCCCCGGAACCAATGCCACGAATTTCAATCCTGCTCGTGCGCTCCAGCAAGGATTGCAGCCACGGTCGAAGATCCACAGTCGCTCTTGTTGCGCCATTATTGCTTTCCGACACTTTTTCAGGGGAACGAATCCGAATCCCTTCTGCCTGCTCCGGGCCAAAGGAGGTATCGTGCATAAAAAAGGCATTCCCCCCTCCGGTGACAACCCTCTGCAAGGGCCAGATGCGTATTTGACCATCGGGATGCACCTCGCCCCAGGTATACCCCATGCTGCGCGACTCTCTGGCTGTGCCAAAATGTTCCAATCCGAACAACGAACTGGCCTGAAGGTAAAAACGGGGTTTGCCGCCAGATTCTGCAATACTCCAGGTGTGGTGGGCGTGCCGATGACCACACAGGAGCGCCAGGAAGCGTTCCGGGGTATAGACGGATTCCTTGAAACGACTCTGGGCATCCCTGGAGAGCCAATCCAGTGGATGGTGCATCATCAACAAGGCAGGATGTTCTTCCAGAATCCGCAAGGATGTGGAGCGACCGGTCGTTCCAGCCAACAGCAAGGCCTGCAACTGCTCGGCAGCCACTTCCAAACGCCCATGGGAATCCCCCTCCAGACACGCCATCCAGGCCGAATTCAGCCCGACAACGACCAGCGGCATACGACCCGGCAGGACAATCTTGACCAGCAAGTCACCAGGAAAATGCGAACGCCAATAAACACACCCCTTCCGTTGTGCCAATCCGGGCAGGATGGAACGTTCCAACCAGTTTTGATAATTGACAAAAAGCGGATTAAAAAACGCGGCATCGCGTTTTTCCCAAAGGGTATCAAGGAGTTGCGCAATATAGGAATCATCCCGTCCCTTGCCAAAATTGTTCAAGATGGCGTAGGGAAAAGCGGCCAAGCCCTGGGGACGAACCAGGTCATGGTTGCCGGGAACTGGAATTACCAGTGGATCCTGGTCCATCCGGCCACTCCCCCGCAACCAACCCAAAAGCTCTTTCAGAAAGCCGTCCACAAACTGAAACTCTTCCGGTTGCCCACGCCAGGTCAGGTCACCCGTCAGGAGGATCAAATCCGGTACACCCGCAATCCTGACTCTCTCCAACAGGCTGGACTTGAATTCCTGATGAACCTGCCACCACAAGGAACGCTCGGGTGCCCCCAGGTGCAAATCCGAAAGGTGCAACCAGCGCAATGGCGCATGACCGGCAGAACTCTCCACCCGGAGAACCGTTTTGCTGCTGATTTTCAGCAAGGTTTTGAACAAGGTTTGATAGTCGGCAAACAGGGCGGTGTCATCCATCCCTTTGCTACTGACCAAAAGGGATTCATCCACCTCCAACGCGGGCAGGGAGTGAAGAACATGCACCTGTTGCACATTCAGGGTGGCCTCCAACATGTCGGCTGGTTCATTGAAAAATTCCCGCATATTTTCAGTCCATCTATCCTCCTCTAAAATGGCCTTTTGCGGAATACGAGTCACCACGGGAATCATGGCAATGGGTAGTGTATCAACAGGACGTTCTACCATCTTGATCCCACGCATGACCGCCCGTGTGCCCAGCAAATTTTCATTATTGTGGGCAAACAGGCACACCACCGTGTCAGCCAAAATGGAAATGGCCACACCTCCCACTTCGGTAATCCCGGTGCGGGCATCAATCAACAAATAATCCGGTTGAAATTGTTCGGCAATTTTTTCTTTCAGTTCGAGGAAGAAACCGATACCCCAGGGATCTTCCCCATAAAACATGTCGTGCCAACTCAACATGGCCAAATGTTTCCAATAATCTGTTTTTTCAGAATTTCCGGCGGCCAGCATGTGGATGCGACCGGCATGGGTTTCTGTCCCAATCGTTGCATCGGCCAGGCGAGGTTCCAGGACCAGGGCTGGAATTTTTTCCCACAGAAGTTCCTGATTGATTAAAAACCCATGCAGCAGGTCCACCACGCCCCCGGTCAATGGCTGCTGAAGCTGATTTTTAAATTTGTAGTACAATCCTGGGGCTTCCAGGTCAAAGTCCATGATAAAGACTTTTTTTCCTTCCCGGGCCAGGTATCGGGCCAGATTGGCAAGGGCCATACTGCGCCCCACTCCCCCTTTATATGAATAAAAAACGATGGTGTGCATGGTTCACCTGGACACTTTCAAGCGGGAGAAAACACCTGACCCTTGCCGGCTTTGGAATGAAGAACATCTTTTTCCTGAGATGTCCTATGCTTCATTCCCGGCAACACATTCTGCCGTTCATTTTTTTGCTTCTGGAGTTCTTCATTGCATAATGTTAAAATTTTTAACGTTTCCAGATACATTTGACGATTTTTTCCCATCGCCGGAGAGTGCAGCATAGCGATCATGATCGCCTGGGCTTGAAGAAAACGTTTCTTGGGCAACAATTCATTTTGAATGCGCTGAAGAAAATCCTCAATCTTGTCGGCAGGCGCACGTTGCAAAAGCCGGATGGATGCATCTTGATTTTGTTCGGGTTGGTCCTGCAAAAACTTTTTTGCCGCCTCCACGAAAGCGTTTCGCAAATAGACGATCAAAGCTTGCCAATCCGGGAAGGGAGGCATGGCAGACACTGGTTGAAAATTGCCGTTGGCAAGCAATTGATTCATGTCTGAGTCACTGATCCAGGGGCATCGTTCCTTACTGTATGGTGGTCGCAGGAGCCGTAATTTTTGTTCCATACGCACCACGGCCCACCCATCTTCCACTGAACATGCCAATAATTCAATCATAGTGTTTTGCCCCAGGGAATATTATGAATGTCCAACTGCTCAACAACAGTAGTGAACAGTGCAACTTCCATTCTTCTGCTTTTATCACCCATCGTATTCGCGTTTATGTCATCAAACGCTGAGTTTAAAAGACTTTCAAGCAGATTTTTCTCAATGCGAACCTCTTCAATTTGCTCAGGAGTCAGGGAACCAACAAATATCACCTCTATATATTTCGTTTCTTTACAAACCAGTTCCGGCCAATCTTTTTGATCAATTTTTGCAATTTCTTCGTGATGTTTAAGGGCAGCAAGAGTGTGTCGCTGTTCCATGCTGGCCAGTTCCTGTTTAAATTTATCAAATATCAGAGTAGACTTCGCATCCATATACCCAACCAAACTGTCTTCGGCAAGATAGATTGACAATATTTTTTCCCAATATTTTTCCTGCACCACGACGCAGTAATCTCCGTATTTTCTGGTTCCCTCACCTCCGATATTCAATAAACCATAATAAAATTTTTCCCCATCGACAAAAATTGACTCAAAATTCTTTCTTGGAAGATACCACTCACGCAGCTTTTCCTCCATCAATCTTTCCGGAGTTCTTCTGCCACGGATTGCGATCTGGTTTGCCCAATCATGAATATTTTTATACTTCTTGCTGAACAAAAAATCATTCAGCACATAGAGATGCATATTGATGGAAACCCGGGCTGTATTCTGGACATGATTCCGGAAACGACTCAAGAGTGTCGCATCGACTCCGGGAGTGGTCAGAAGGGTCTGATAACGACTTTCCAGGTCTGGGTCATTTTGTTGCGCCAAGGCAAAAATATCGAGTTTTGAGGAGAGGGACACCTGCTTGCATCCCTGATTGGAGTCACGATTCCGAAGGGATGAAATCCATGGTCAGCCTGTCTGAAATTTTGATTTCACTCATGCGGACGGCGGTTATTTTATCATGAATTGATCGTCCGTCAAGATTTTAATTTTCGTTTGTGTCCTATTTCCAGAATCCAATCGCGACGGAAGCATATTTGAATGCCAGCCCGCTGATTAAACTTTATGCAGTGTCCTGGTGTGGGGAAGTTGGGTGGAATCTCCAAAAGGCAGACAGCACTCGCTCCAATTAAATGGCATATTACTTGCTTGAACCATGGCATCGGGTCTGATCGGGTTGAATGTTTGCTGGGTCTCATCTAAGATAGTGAAGAGAGTTCATTTTACGAACTGTGTAGCCACCAGTGTGGAGAGTGAGTGAATATTATGATCAGGGGGGAATATCCATCAGCCCTGGCTGGCTTGGTCAGGATATTTCAGATCATGAATAGACACTCAAACCTAGATGAATAGATACGCAAAAATCTGGATATGGTGCGGTTTTGGTCTGCTGGCGATGGCCTTACTGGTTGCTCTGGCCATGGTCAGCAACAATTTTCCGGCGTTCTCTTATCTTCACTACCTGGACATCATCGGACTGACAGGGGGGGCCATTTTCCTTCTGATTGGCTTGTTTCTCCAGGAAAAGAACACTCTGTCCCACCAGGAAATCAACAGGTTTTGTGATGATCTGACTGCGGCCTATATGCGTCTGGAGGCGCGATTGCAGGCAACCCGGTCACTCACCCTGAGCGTTCGGGATGCCATCGTCGCCTGCGATGAGCGTGGCATGATTAATTTTTGGAATCAAGGAGCGACCGCCCTGTTTCACCACGCCGAGCCGGAGGCCATGGGACGCTCCGTGGAAATCCTGATGCCGGAACGGTCTCGGGAAACGTACCGGCAAAAATTCAAGCAAGTCAAAACCAACCCAAATTCCATGACCGGGGGGAAGATTCTCGATCTGACGGCTTTGCGCAAAGATGGCCAGGAAATTGACATTGAAATGTCCCTCGCCGGCTGGCGCACCGAGGGAGAACAATTTTTTGTCGCCGTCATCCGGGATATATCCCAACGCAAACATCACGAAGCCTCTTCCGAGCGCATCCAGCAATCCCGGGTGGCCATCAGCGAACTTCTGCGCATCGCCCTCGAACCCATTACCTTGAAAGAACAACTGCAACAAGCCATGAACGTCATTCTCTCCGTTCCATGGCTGACCATCGAGTCCAAGGGATCCATTTTTCTGTTTGATGAAGAGAGCCAGGAACTGGAGTTGATCGTCGAACACAATCTTTCAAAACCATTGCTGACCGCCTGCGCCCGTTTGCCTCTGGGATATTGTCTTTGCGGTCGGGCCGCCCAGAGCAGGGAAATCGTATACTCCAATGATCTGGACCATCGGCACGATGTCACCTTTGACGGGATTCGACCCCATGGTCATTACTGTGTTCCAATCCTTTCCCAGAATCGTCTGTTGGGTGTGGTCAACATGTACCTGACCCATAATCACATCCAGGATCCGGAAGAGACCGACTTTCTCTGGGCCATTGCCAATACCTTGGCCGGTGTCATTGAGCGCAAGAAAGCCGAAAACCTTCTGTCACACCTGGCCCATCACGATACCTTGACCGGCCTACCAAATCGCAAGCTCTTTCTCGAACGGCTTGATCATGACATGGCCCGTGCCAAACGCATGGAATCGCTCCTGGCAGTCATGTTTCTGGATCTGGATAAGTTCAAGGAAGTGAACGACACCATGGGACACGAAGTGGGCGATCAACTTCTCATCGAAGTGGCCAGGCGTCTGAAAAGCTGCCTGCGCGAATCCGACACCATTGCCCGTCTGGGCGGCGACGAATTTACCGTCATTCTGACTGTCCTTCCCAAACCGGAGGGAGCTGTCATCGTCGCCAAAAAAATCATTGCTGCCCTTGAAAAACCTTTTTATTTTCCAGATAAAGAGTGTCATATTGGCTCCAGCATCGGCGTCAGCTACAACGATTGGCCCGATGATACCCCGGAATCTCTGCTCCATAAGGCCGATACCGCCATGTATGCCGTCAAGCGGGAGGGAAGAAACAATTTCAAGATTTTCGATACCAGCATGGAAATTGCGGACAGATGAGACTGTAAACACGGTAAAAGGTTCAATACGTAAAAGTCAATTTTCCGGGCATAACGCATGAATCAATCCCATACCCCTCTTGCCATTGCCATCCAGCTTTTCGAGCATACCGTGGAAGGAATGCTGGTCATGGACGCGAGTGGCAAGGTTGTGTCCGTGAATTCCGGCTATACAAACATTACCGGAGAGTCACGTGAGGCCTTGTTGGGCAATCCGGCCATTTTGTTTCGGGACCCGGACAAACTGGATCGTTCACCCCAATCCATCCTGGATGAGGCCCGGGAAAGGGGACACTGGCATGGCGTCATCTGGAATCGGCGTGGCAATGGCGAGTCTTATCAGGAGTCCATGGTTGTCACGGCCATCCACGATTCCAAAGGTGAAACAACACATTTTGTTGCCGTCTGCCTGGACATGTCCCTGACCGGACTGAACGCTGCCGAGTTGCGTCTGCGCTCCAACCATGACCATCTTACCGACCTGCCCAACAGGCTGCTCTTCACCGACCGTCTGGAACAAATCCTGGTTCATGCACAACGTTCCCGGGAAAATGTGGTTTTGTTGTTTTTTGCCCTGGACTCTTTCAAAAAAATCAATGAAAGCCTGGGGCACCAGACAGGGGATCTGGTTCTGAAACAGGTGGCGGGTCGCCTGCGCCAGATCATTCGCAGGGAAGACACCCTGGGACGTTTGAGTGGAGATGAATTTGCCATCATTTTTCGCAATGCCCGCCACACGGAGAGTGCCATCACCATTGCCCAGAAGGTGCAGGCATCGCTGGCCGAACCCCTCATGGTGTCAAACCATGAGCTTGCGGTAACCGCCAGTGTGGGATTGGCCGTTTTTCCCATGGATGGCGAAGATGCCGAGACGTTGATTCGTCATGCCAATCTGGCGTTGGCCCGGGCCAAACAGGCTGGCAGAAATACCTTCATGTTTTTCACCTCCTCCATGGCAGCCCAGGCCACCAAGAGAATGATCCTGGAAAACAGTCTGCGCAAAGCCTTGGATAACGGTGAATTTATTGTTTATTATCAACCCAAGGTCCATGTCGCTACCGGTCTGGTGACCGGCATGGAGGCCTTGATTCGCTGGAACCAACCCGGCATGGGGATGGTGCCACCGGGGGATTTTATCGCCATAGCCGAAGAAAGTGGGCTGATCGTGCCCATGGGACAATGGGTTCTGGAAACATCCTGCCGCCAGAGCAAATCCTGGATCGATGCCGGGTTGGGCCCGCTCCGGGTGGCAATCAACCTTTCCGCTCGTCAGTTTCAGGTTGGAAAACTGAACAATACGATCAAAAAAGTCCTGGATACGACAGGTCTTTCCCCAACTGACCTGGAACTCGAAATTACCGAAAGCCTCATGATGGCCGACATCAAGGAATCCATCATCACCTTGCGGGAATTGAGTGACATGGGACTGAGTATTGCCGTGGACGATTTTGGTACCGGCTACTCTTCCCTTTCCTATCTGCGCCAGTTTCCGATCAACACCATCAAGATCGACCGCTCCTTCGTCTCCACCCTGACCTCGGAATCTGGCGATACACCGATTGTCCGCGCCATCCTCTCCATGGCCCAGAGCCTCAATCTGGCCAGTGTCGCCGAAGGGGTGGAAACTGTGGAACAGCTCCAGATCCTGACCGAACTGGGTTGTGATGAATACCAAGGATATTATTTCAGCCGACCATTGCCACCGGAAGAGTTCGCCGCACTGGTGACCCGCCTGCGTCAGGTTTCCGAAAAAGATTGAAATTCCGATTGTCGGACCTGGCCACAACCAAGCCAACCCAAAATATCCACTCCGCGACGAAGCAATCGAGGTTATTTGTTGATTGCCCGGCAATCCATCAAACAAGCTCTGTCACCCCCTGCACGGCATAACGAAATCGTCCGGGTTTACCGGAACGAACCACGCATCGCGCCCGCTGATCCAACGCCACAAACTGCACCGGTGGTCCAAAACGAAAATGGGCTTTTGGATCCTCACTGGGCACCCGCCGCAAATCCAGGGCAGGAGCCGAGGCACCGGAAAGCACGAGATGGTCATACGCATTGAGCCATTGACACAACTGCTCCGCATCCTGCTTGTTCCAGGCCAGGATGTCCTGCAAAATCTCTTCGGGTGAGCGTTGAGGCAAGGGTTCCGAATTTTCCCTGTGCTGGTCTCGGGGAAACAGGATCGGACGCAGTTTGGCAGGCAGCCGGGCACCGGCTGCCTGGGAGAGACGCAGGAACATGGAAAAAATCTGGTTCGACATGTCATCGCCTTTCGTGAGCGTGGCGGAAAGAGTCTGCCTGGGTGATTACACCCTGTCCCGGGGGGTGGCGTCAATCGTTGCCAGGTGGCCTGAAAAAATTTCTGGTCGGTGGGTGATTTTCCAGTCTGGTTGCCGAACCGCCCGGCGCATTGTGCTGATGGCTGTGGTGGGTCTGCTGATGTCCGGTTGCAGCACGGTGCATTATTATCTACAGGCGATAGGCGGCGAAATCGATCTTCTGGCCCGCCGCCAATCCGTGGCGGAATTGCTGGAAGATCCGAACACGCCTGCCCATCTGCGAGAACGGTTGCTTCTGGCCAAAAAGGCCACCGATTTTGCGGTCAACGACCTTGCCCTGCAACCGACCGGATCTTTTCGATCCTATGCGGATTTGGGCCGACCCTATGTGGTCTGGGGCGTTTATGCCACGCCGGTTTTTTCCCTGCAACCGGTCACCTGGTGCTTTCCCATCGTAGGATGCATGACCTACCGGGGATTTTTTTCCGAAACCGATGCCCGGCGTTCCGGCCAGGAGTTGGCCGAACAGGAAAAAGACGTGTATATCACCGGTGCCCCGGCCTACTCCACGCTGGGATGGTTTGATGACCCCCTGCTCAACACCTTTCTCGATTGGCCGGAACCTTGGCTGGTCGGGCTGATTTTTCACGAAATGGCCCATGCCACCCTGTACATTTCCGACGATACCACCTTTAATGAGTCCTATGCCGAGGCTGTCGGTCAGATTGGAATCGAGCGTTGGTTGCAGCAGGCCGGAAAACATTCCGTTTTGGAAAAATATCACCGCCATTTGCAACGCCGGTCCCAGTGTCTGCATTTGATTCAAAAAACCCGCACCTTGCTGGGGGTGGTCTATGCTTCGCAACGCACCCCATCCGAGATGCAGGCTGTCAAATCCCGGATTTTGGCTGCATCCCGGGCATCCTGGCAGCGTCTCGCTGCTGCATGGGGTGGTTCCGGGGAGTGTGCGGCATGGTTCACGCCAGAGTTGAACAATGCCCAATTGGTTGCCCTGACCACCTACAATCGCTGGGTTCCTGCCTTCCTCTCCCTCTTGGCCCGGGAAGGTGGGTCCATGCCGCAATTTCACCAGGCTGCCCGCAAGCTGGGCAACCTGCCACCGAACGAACGCCTTGACCAGTTACAGCAACTTGCCGGGAAATCTCCCCCCCAACCAACGCCATGAACAGCGACGACAGCCTGCCTCACGCATTGCCCAACTCCACCCATGAACCGAACCCCAATCCCCGGCAGCGACCGTGGGTGATCCTGGTGCATGGATTGTGGATGAACGGATGGGAAATGGGGGTATTACGTTTTCGATTGCACGAGGCCGGTTTTCGAACCTTGCGCTTCAGTTACCCGTCCCGGCGGGCCACGGTGGCCGAAAATGCTTCAAGATTGAAAGAGTTTCTGTTGCATCATGTGGCCGATGGTCGCGTCCATCTGGTGGGGCACAGTCTGGGTGGCCTGGTCATTCTGCGTTTTCTGCACGATTATCCAGAGTGGCCCGTGCAACGATGTCTGGCATTGGGGTCACCCTTCCGGGGCAGTCAGGCCGCCCGGCAATTATACCGGTTCGCCCCAACCCGATGGCTCCTCGGTCGCAGCATGTTCGAAGGCCTGGATGGACAGGGTGTCCATGATGTCCCACCACAAAAAATATTTGCCAGCGTGGTGGGGGATCGTGCCGCCGGCTTGGCCATGCGGATCGTGCTACTGCACCTCCCTCATGATGGGGTGGTGGAAGTGGCGGAAACCCGTTTGGATGGAGTTCATGCCCGGATCCAACGGTACTGCAATCATCTGGGATTGGTATTTTCCCGGACGGTGGCCGATGATGTGATCCGCTTTTTGAAAACCGGAAAGTTTTAAACAACAAAAGCAGAAAAACAACCACTGGAGAACGCGAACATGACGACATCCGCAGCGGAAAAACGGGGATTGGTGGTGGTATTGACCGGTGATGGCAAGGGAAAATCTTCCAGTGCCTTTGGCATGGTGTTGCGGGCTGCGGGTTGGGGCATGCGGGTGTGCGTCATCCAATTCGTCAAAGGAAAGTGGAAAACCGGCGAGGAACGCGCAGCCTCCACCCTCAAGGATATTACCTGGCATGCCATGGGGGATGGTTTTACCTGGAACACCAATGACCCATCTCAGGACCGTGCCACCACGCGCCATATCTGGAATTTTTGTCAGGAGCAGGTTCGTTCCAATGCGTTTGACATGGTGGTGTGGGATGAAATCAACTTTGCCGTGGGCATGGGTTGGCTGACCGGCACGGAGGTGGCTGATTTCATCCGTGCCGAAAAACCTCCCCATCTGCATCTGATCCTGACCGGACGCAATGCGGCTCCGGAACTCATCGAGGTTGCCGATACGGTGACTGAAATGCGCGAAATCAAACACGCCTTCAAGGCCGGTATCAAAGCCACTCGCGGCATCGAGTTTTGATGCAGGTCAATGAAAAATGAAGAAAAACAGCATTCGTATCTTGCCAGGACAAAAAAGCTGGCAAGAATACGGCAGGCCAAACCTTGCGGAAGTTCCCGATCATTTTCGGATTCGACAACCTGCAATACTTATTGCCGGTAGATCATTGGACGAGGCTTTGCAAATTTTGACAAACGCAGTCGGAATTTCCCCGACAAATTTGATGCGCATCGTGGAAACTCCGGTCGAGAAAGTAATCCTGCAACGAAAACTATTGGAACATGTGGCAGTAAAAAGAACAGATGCCCGGGAGCAATTTGGTAATTTTTTGCTTCCGACGTTGACCGATCCCTATGAGGTATGGCTGACACGGTATCAAGATGGATACCGCACTCAGTATATTGGTCTGTTCCAAGGACACCGCGACATGCTGGCTATCGTCCAGGTGACCCAGGAAAAGAACTTGTTTTGGAACTTGATCCGTGCAAGATCCAGATACATGGACAGCCGGCGTGTTGGAACATTGATTTACACAAAAGAAAAGGTGGGAGGTTAGGCCAGTCAACAGCATCTGGATACTGTCCCGGCGTCCCCCACCGGCTATCGGGTCCAGACCCAGCCGGCTTCGCGCTCCCACCTTCTGTTGACGAAGCTACCCAATTTCCGGATGGATGGCAATAAAAATCGACGACCCACGGATGCAGGGATGCCCGACCTTTGGCTGGATCAACTTTTCCAGTAGTAGCTCCGAATCTCTTTCACGGAGGGGATGCGCGTCAGGGCGTTCAAGACCCGCCCGAGGGTGTAGGGATCCTTGCCGCCCATCTCGATGGCGATGGTATAGACGGATCCTGACCGCCCCTTGCTTTGAATGGAGTGGCCGTTGATGCCGTAACTCACCATGAGTTCGAGAACCGGCAGCAAGGCTCCTGTCTGATGGTCCAGGGTAAAGGTCACATTGAGGGTTTCGGAGGCCGGAACCAGATTCCACCCCCCCTTTTCCCACAAGGGACCCTGGGCCTTGGGGCAATCGGCGCGATGCACGATCCATTGCCCATCCGCCGAGATGCGTCCCACAACGTCATTACCGGGCACCGCAATACAACAGGCCGACCATCGCAAATCCGGACCACTCAGGGAGGTCAACAAAAATCGTCCATCCGGACTCCGCTCCACGCCCCTGACCGGAATTTTCTGGTCTTTCAGGGCCTGCTTGATCATGGTGCGGGCACGGGCGGTTTTGACGACATCAATCCAGGCACGTTGGGGACGTGCCCCCTTGGCTGTCAAAACATGGACCACATCCCCATCGGCCAGGGGATGTTCAGGTGGACACTGGATGCCGTTGACCCGGGCACCGATACAATGTTGGCCCAGTTCCGTGTGGACCAGATAAGCAAAATCAATCACCACCGATCCCACCGGAAAGGTCAGTCGATCTCCCTTGGGAGAGTAGACGTCCAACAAGTCCGGCAGCACATGGGCATGCACCTCGGACATGCGCAGATCGCTGTCTCCCAGGGTGGCGAGAAGATTCATATAGCGGGTGGTGTCCGGCCCGCTTTTTCCCCAATTGGCCAAAATTCCCATCCGGTTGGACTCTTCGTCACGGGGATTGACGATATGGACCTTGAGGGGATGCCCTTCCCAGACCACCCGGGTGGTCAGGGCACGGAAACCATTGATGCGCGGGGCATTGAGATAATCGCGAATGTGTCGCGGCAGAGGACCAAAAAAACTGTGGACCCGTCCCAGAACCCGCCAGGCCGTATCATCGTCGGGAACCAGGAGTTTCAGACGATACACCGGCCAGCCAACACGGACCAACTGACCCGTTCCGGGCTTTTCGGCCAGGTGAAAGTAGTCACCGATTTTTTTTTGTTCCAGGATGAAATCCATGGCCAAGTCATCGCCCATGACGGCAGGCAATTGACGTTTCAGGCGTTCCATGCTCTCGGCCCCTCTTTTCTGGAGGGTGAGCAGGGTACGTTTGGCCCGTTGGGTCTGGATGGGCATCAGATGGGGCAACAGCCGTTCGATCAAAAGATCTGCCAAGGCAATCATGCCCAGGCGCCGGGCCACCCCCACATAAATCAGTCCCAGGCTGGCCTTGATTTTGGCCTTGGCAGGACCGTGAACATGCAAGGTTTCCGAATTGTGCAGCCAGTCGAAGGTCTTGACCACCAGGACCCGCAAATCCTTGGAGGCGGCCGCCATGATGCGCCGATAGGTGGCGGCCATATCGCCGGCCCCGGTTTGCAGATTGCGAATCTTGGAGAGGGAGCGCACCATGGTCGCCACGTCTTCGCAAAAACCGGCAATGCGGGTTTCGGCTTCCATGACGGGGGGGGCATCTTCGATGGCATCGTGCAACAGGGCGGCACAAATGGCCGTCACATCCGTCAAGCCCCATTCCAGACAATGATTTGCCACACTGATGACATGGGTCACGTAAGGGATGCCATCCAGCTTGCGAATTTGACCAGCATGAAACTCACAGGCCATCGTGGCTGCCATGGCCACCCGTTGGCTTCCCGGATCACCAATCCGTTCCCGGCACTGTGCAACCAATTCCGCAATCTGTTCTTCAACCTGGCGCATCGGCTTTCTTTTCAACAATCTTTCTGTCAAAATCCCTGACAATTACCCCGGCACATCCGTTGCCGGATATCCTTGTGCCACAGCCGTTGCATTTTCAAGACCATAATTTGTTCCAAAAAGACTCAATTACAGGTATAAAGCATTTTACCGGAGAGAATCGACCCGGTATACGTATCGGAATCCCACATAAAAAATCGGGGCCAGATATGGGCAGATGGCTCAAACGCATCGCGGGCATGCTGGTACCTTACGGGCTGGGTATCGTGTTGGGAGTGATATTTGCTCTCCTTCTGGTACCCAATGCCATGGAAACCATGACGGCTCCTTTTTTGCCAAGTGTCTGGGAATGGCCTCCCGCGAACTTTTTTTCCTTGCGTGCAACTCAGGCGGAGATGCTCCCCGGCAGCTCGTTGCTGTATGCCGGATCATTGCCGGTTCCCTTGCCGGTTTCCAAAACACCCCACACTCCCACTGACCATACTCCAGCATTGACCACGGAGCCAAGGAAGAACGAGGAGCAGGGCATTCCGGCGGAAATGGCTCCCGCAGATCTCCCTGTCTCACCACCCTCCGGGGCAGAGGATGCAGACCAGGAAAGCACTCCCCTGCCGGTCATCCATATTCCGAACTGCGGTCCGGCCCCCTTGCGCGTTGGTCCGGCTACGGATCACTATTTTGCCTGTAAATGGCAGGCGGGGTGTCTGGAACGTTTGCAACAGACCTATCAAATGATCGAACAGGGAATAAACCATTGCACCCGCTCCGGCAATGGACGCGCCTGTCGTTCCTACTACCGCTCCCTGGCCAGGCAGTATCAAAGCAACATGTGTGACACACCTCCCTGATCAACATCGGAGGGATCCATCTCCATGGAGGGTTTTGCAAATTATTGTTTCCCGGTTTCCGGGGTACAGGTCGGATTGTGGTTGCCTCCACTGGTGGCTTTTGGCATTTCGTTTTTCACGTCCATGGTGGGAATTTCCGGGGCGGTGTTGTTGCTTCCCTTTCAGATGAGCGTTTTGCACTACACGACCCCGGGCGTGAGCGCCACCAATCTGGTTTTCAACCTGATCGCCACCCCCAGCGGCATCTGGCGTTATGCCCGGGAGGGGCGACTGTTGTTGCCTCTGGTCGGCGTGATCACGGCTGGTACCTTGCCGGGAATATTTTTGGGATATCTCCTGCGGGTCCATTATCTGCCCGATCCCGCCCGTTTCAAACTTTTTGCCGGAGGGGTGTTGTTCTATCTTGCCTGGCGTCTGCTCGGTGAGAACAAAAACTCTGGCAACAGTCGGCTTCCGGCTGAAAATAAACCGGGAACATCTCAACCCGGCACGTCGGTCATCCACAGCGTATTCACCTGGCGTCACCTGGCGTTCACCAGTCAGGGAACCGGATACCAGGTCTCTACGCCGGCCTTGTTTTTTCTGGCTTTGGTCGTCGGAACATTGGGCGGCACCTATGGCATTGGCGGCGGGGCCATCATCGCCCCTTTTTGTGTCACCTGGTTTCGCCTGCCCATCCGTCTGGTGGCCGGAGCCGCCCTGGCCGGAACCTTGGCGACCTCCTGTTTTGGCGTGGCATTTTACAGTTTGATGCCAACCGGATCCACCGCATCAGTTCGTCCCGATTGGCTCCTGGGCATCCTGTTCGGACTGGGTGGGGCCATCGGCATGTATGCCGGAGCTTCCGCCCAAAAATATTTTTCCCAGAACATGCTGCAAAATATTCTGGGTGTTTCTCTGCTGTTTTTGGCGGGATTTTACTGGTTGCAAGGGTTTTGGTGAAATGCGGTACCTGTGGGGCAGGCCGTATGGATCCTGACCTCAACAGGGGCAGGCCGTATGGATCCTGACCTCAACGCGAGGGAAAGCGGAACAGCAGGGTACCGGAGACACTCTTGTGTTCGGCAAACCCTTTATTGAAGACGGCGATGGCTCCCCGAATCTCCCGGAGCGCGGTCAGATTTACATCGTCGCCATGACCAGTGTTCAATTTGCGGGAAAGTTCCAGATGCCAATGCCCGTCTTTCCACACGCCCCTGGCCGTCACATCAGCCAGGCTGCCGGAAGGGTCCTTCAGCATCTGGATGCCAGGCAGCGTCTCTCCGTTCGGCTGCGCAGGCGCATCAAGATTGTCATAGATCGGCTTGCCAGCGTCGCGGATTTTGCGGATGTAAACCATCCCCCCTTCGGGATGCTCATACTCGGCGGCGTTCTCCTGCGGTGTGGCGGAGATGACATGCATGAAATCCTCGGCCAGACCAGCCGGATTGGTACGGCCTGCCGACCATTGCCAGAGGTCCACCCGATAGTCGTTCCGGGAGAGCATGCATTCGTCGTAGGTTCCCCCCATGTCAAAGCGGACGACAAACATGTCGTCACGCAGTTTGCTGCGTTTGTACTGGGTTCCGCTCAACTTCCAGGGGCGATAGAGAGTACTGGCCTCCGGATCTGGCCAGCGGGCGGCAAAGAAGAAGCGTTCCCCGGCCACGCCGGCCTTGATGCGCACTTTCAGCACGCCGGTCACATTGTCTGCATCGTTCTCCTTGGCCGGCTTGATCTCGACATCTGTCCAGCCCGAATCCCCCCAATCTGCCAACTCCCCATCCACCTGGGGAAGCGCGGAGAGGGCAGGCACATCAACCGGGATGGGCGACGCGGCAGGAGGGGATGCCGCCCAGACGCACCCTGCCCACCCTGCGGCCCAAGACGCACCGCCAAGCAGCGCCAGAGCGGTCCGCGACCACAGGGTCCGACCGCCCGCGCCCGGCATCTGTCCTGATCGTGTCAACATCACGCCGTCACTCAATGGTTATCCGACCTTCCATGCCCTGTTTCTGGTGGTCGTCGATGGTGCAGAAGACCGGATAGCTGCCTTTTTTCACTGCAACGAAATAGATATCCAACTGGCCCCCGACCATCAATTCCACGGCAAGCAGATAGGGGACCTTGATTTCGCCGTCCTTGTCGGACTGCACCTTGCGGGTGGCAATCGACTTGTAGAACTCTGGCGCGGTGAAATAATGCTTTTTCTCACCCGCGTTCTTGAGGATCAGTTGGTAGGTTTTGCCTTCCTTGAAGGTCAACTGCTTTGGAGAGTAGGAGTACTCATCCATGGTGACCGTTACCTTCTCGATGGCCTTCCAGTCTGCGGCCTTGACGATCTCTGCGCTGTTGACCACATAATCCTCGGCGGCTAACACATCCACACCCGTCATCAGGACCAACGTCAAGGCGATCCAACGCATCGGATTTTTCATCTGCACCTGCTCCCTTAGGCTCGTGTTGCGTCCGAAAGTCGTCTCAATAAACAGCCGGATTTTCAAAGAGACCATGCCTGTGGCCGACAATCCGCATTTTCCGGCGTGCATGGTGCGGCAAGGCATGACCATTGACGGATTATGCGATGGCTGACAGGTATTTGGCAAGAAAAATACCGCCGGTCATGGCGACACTTCCACTCCCTGCGTCTTTCCGGAATTCTGGCCGACATTTTCGGCTCACCTGCCCCCCTCCCCGGGCAGCAGACGCGCCCGAAATGGACTGGTTATGAGCTTTTCCAGGCGGTAACCGGCGTTAAAGACCGCAAACTGCACGACACGCTCACCACCGACTTCCAGCACCACATCATTGGGATCCTTGGTCTTCAGCAAACGGGACATTTCGACGGTCCAGACCCCATCCTTCCATCGTCCCGCGGCGGTCACGTCCGCCCGGCTGCCGGAGGCCTCGCCAACCTTGACAATGCTTGGCACCACCGGCCCGGATTCCGGCTTGGGCGTCGGCTCGGTCTGCCAACCCGGAATCCCCTCATCCATGGCGTTTTGAAAATAGACCGTCCCCTTGTTCCCCTCGTATTCCCGCGCCGGTTTATCGAACGGCTTGTTGGAAAAGAGGTGCTGCATGTCGTCGGCAAAGCCGGACAGGTTGGAACGTCCGGCACTCCACCGCCAGACATCGGTTCGGTACTGGGTACTCGACAGCATGCACTGGCTGAACGACTCTCCCATCTGCCAGCGCACGACCAGCATGTCGTCCAGGGCACGGCTGCGTTGATATCCGTTCCCGGACAACTTCCAAGGCTTGTAAAGGGCATTCATGGTCTCATCCGACCATTGGGCGGCAAAATAGAGCCTCTCCCCATGATGGCCGAACCACACCCGCAATTTTTTTTCCTTTAACGGGGCATCCTTGCCTGTCGCCGCATCCACCTCCCACTCCGAGTCAGTCAGGGAAAGCAGGCGGCCCTCTCGCATCCCCTGCGCATTCCAATCCCCCAACTCTCCATCCACGACCACAGGGACGTTCAAAGGCATGACAGGCAGTTCATCATAAGGGGAATTCGCCCACCCAGTCGTTGCAACCAGCCCTGCAACCAGCCACCCGAACAGCAACGATCTACCCATTACCGTTTATCCCTGTCCAGGTCTCCATCCTGACCTACCGGATCCAAATGCCCCAACGACCAGGAACGGCCTGGCACTGGACGATACAGCAGGATGTAGGTACGCCCCTTCAGGTTCAGTTGCGCCTCACCGCTCTCTCCCTGGCGCATCCTCACCGTAGCTTCCAGAAACCGTGGATCATTGCTGATCGAGGCAACGCCGAGCAGATAATCGGCCAACTTTTCCCGCATCGTAAAATCAGCCGCATCCTCGTCGTCATGATGATCGGCAGCATCTCTGGTGCGCAATCCAGAGCGGATCTTCTGCCGGCTGTCGGCCAGCAACAGCCCATCCTTGTCAAGCAGGAAGTACTGCCCCTCCTCCTCCGAATCCAATTGAAACTTCCCAGACCCGGTCGAGTAACTGAAATCCTTGCTGGACAGGACTTTCTCATAGACATCGAGCGGGATTTCAAAATGGAAAAACGCTGGTTTATCGCCGTTCTCCAGAATGATCGGGATGGTATAGGCGATCACCCAGTGAAGCGAATCCGGAGACATGTAGGGGTCGCTGGTATGGATATTCCCCGGCAGGAGACGGAACGACGGTGCGAAAAAGGGGGAGTCCGACTCGCTGTTCGAAAAGAAATGGGCATCTTCCACCTTGCCATGCACGGTCCGCAAATGTTCCTGGCCCGTGCGGTCGATCAGGCAGACTTCACCGATGGGAAAGCGTTTGTTCAGGATCGTGGCCCACTCTTCCATCTTTTTGCGCAGCTTGACCTGACTGGGCGAAAAGGTTGGGACCCCCATCGCGTTCAGGGTGTTGGATCCTGACTCCGGCAAAGAAAAATATTCCTTAAAAACAGGCATCTCAACGGTGGTCAGCAGCGTGCTTTTCACCTCGTGGTGAAACATCTTGATGCGAAACAGCATCTGCTCGATCTGGGCTTCTGCCTGTTCTCTGGCAGCTTCCAGGCTCATCTGCGGCCTGGCATGCCCGGCTTGCGGCCAAGCCAGCACGCCTGCCAGAAAAAATACCATCAAGATCCATTTCCCATACATTCGCATCATCTTATCTTTCGTCAATGATGGATCCATGCAACTCTGCAATCACCAACTTTTCTTCCCGGGAAAGCCCTATATCCGTGCGAACGCTCCTGGCATGCTCCACCAGTTTGACCGCCAAAACAGAAAATTGTTTGTGAACGTGAATCCGTCGCAAACCTTCCCGGACACCCAGGACAACGGTACCAGTCTACCCATGAAGCGGCAAGGCCGCAACCAAACGGAAAAGTCGGCATGGGTGTTGCTGTAGGATTGTGTCGGCTATACCATCAAGGTGGCAACCCGCTTCAAGGGTGCCCTGGGGACATGGGCCCGGCAAGGCTGGAGAAACACCATCCCTGCTCCCGGTCATCCTGGTCACTCCTGTTGATCATTGGTGACGGATACCTTGATGATCCTTTGGAACTCCTGCAAAATCCCCGGGTACTCTCTCTTGTTCCCACAGGTGATGGGCATGGTACCGGGCCTGGACTCCATCTTATCCCGGTATTTTTCCGGCCTGGGGGATCCTGGTCATTGGCATTGGAGTGCTGATTATCAACGAAGTGTTTCATTGACGGTTGTTGCGGCAGGGAGATGTGCGTCCATGATACGTTTTTTCTCGACCATTGGCGGCAGGATGTTGATCCTGGTAGGTGGGGTCATTCTGTTGAACGTAGTCACCATGGTCGCCTTTTATACCAAAAGTCAGGAGCAAAGCATCCTGTCGCAAAACGAGGCCAATATGGGCAAGATGGCCGAAGCGGTTTCCCACGGCTTGCAGTCAGTCATGCTGGGCGGTTACGCGGATATTGCCCACGCCTACGCGGATGGCCTCAAGCGGGTGCGGGATGTGGAGGATTTCCGTATTCTCCGGATGGATGGCAACGAAGCCTTTCAGGACAATAAAACGATTCACGATGTCAACACACGGATGGGGAGCGATGAATTCCAGCCACGAAAGGAGGAACGGGCAGTGCCGGTGTTGGCCAGGGATGACGCAAACCTCAAAAAGGTGTTGCAGGATAAAAAAACATCGATCTTGTATCATGGCGGCGACAATAAAGAAAAAAAATTGACCTTTCTGCTGCCGATTCTGGCGGAAAAGTCCTGCTACCGCTGCCATGGCAAAGAGAATCCTGTACGCGGAATATTGAAACTGACCACCTCGCTGGCATCGGTACACGAAGCGATCAGGGCCACCCGGATCCAGGCCACCATGATCCTGGCTGCAAGCATTCTGGGAAGTCTTCTGGTGGTTGGTTTCCTGATCCGGTATTCACTGGTGCGGCCGATTGATCGGGTCACTTCGGCGATGGCAAAGGTTGCGCAGGGGGACTTTTCGCAGCAGGTTCCAGTCATGGGGATGCAAGAGTTGGAGAGGATGGCGAGCAGTTTCAATGTTATGACACGCGAGGTGCTGGAGGGCTATTCCCACCTGACCGAGGAACAAAACAAGCTGACCACGATCATCCTGTCGGCGCGAGAGGCAATTGTGGTGTCCAATGCCGCCGGGGTCGTGGTCATCGTCAACCCGGCTGCCGAACGGATCCTGGAAAAGTCGGATCGGGAATTGATTGAAGGCGGCTTCCTCGCCGTGGTGGATGACCCCGCCTATGTGCGCGCCTTTCTGGACAAGAACGGGGCAGACATGCCCGATACCCTGGTCTACAAGGATCGGATCCTCAATTTCTATGCGGCGACCATTCAAAACAAGCAGGGAGTTACCATCGGCAGTGCGGCCCTGATCCGTGACATTACCGAGGAGAAGCGCCTGGAAGAGGCGTTGCGTCTGATGTCCTACACCGACAAGCTGACCGGTCTATACAACCGGCGGCGGTTGGAGGAGTTATTGAGCGGTGAATATAACCGGGCGCGCCGGTACAGTTTATCCCTTTCGGTTTTGTTTTTCGATGTGGATCATTTCAAAAAATTCAATGATACATATGGCCACGACATGGGTGACAAAGTGCTGGAGGTGATCGGACATGTCGCCAAAAGCCATTTCCGGACCATGGACTATGCCTGTCGCTACGGCGGGGAAGAATTTTGCATCATTTTGCCCAACACCGACGAGGAGGGAGCCTTTTCTTCGGCGGATCGTTTCCGGGAACGGTTGGAGAATACGGATATCAGCGGGATGCGCGTAACGTGCAGCATCGGAGTGGCCACCTTTCCCGAAGCCGCTGGAGAAAAATGGGATGAATTTCTCAAGCTGGCGGACAATGCCCTGTACGAGGCCAAGCGTCAGGGACGGAACCGGGTGGTGCAGTGGCGTGCCGGCATGACCGGCAAGGGCGTGCAGTAAGCAGCGCACTGAAAATCACTGGCAGGCTTTCCCTGGCCGATGCAACAGGTCAAGTTCCGTCAGGAGGTCTGGCTCCAGAAAATTCCGCAGCAAATCGGCCACCATTTCCGGATGGGAAAAGATGCGGTGGTAGATGGAATCATCGTCGTCGATCATGCCCGGCATCGTACCTCATTGCCGGGAACACGCAAAGGGCAATCTCATCAATATGAAATCGAAGACGATGTGATGCAATCACTATCCATTACGCGACGCGAATTTCACGGCGAGTGGAACTACAGCATTGCACCGGGGGGATGTGTTGCATGAAGGACTTGTTCAAGTTATTTTGAACAGCCTCCTAACCGGCATTCGCCCCGGTTTTGGTTTCCGCCACCACCTTGCCAGTGCTGTCGATGATCTGGACAGTACTCCCGACCACCGGGCCGTCGATGACGGTCCCGGAGAGGGTCGTTGCACCTGACCCATTGTCTTGATTATCTTTCTTGCATCCAGGCAAAACCAATAGAGAAGAGAATATAACCTGTGGGTTATTCTACAGGATTGACATCTCAGAATGCAACCGGATTTTTGCTTTTCCCAGGAAAAATAATTCTGGTAAAGTGGCCCCGAGGCCCGATAGCCTCGAAGACTCAAGGAAGATGTTTGTTGTCCACGCGGAGAAAAAATCCATGTCCCAAAACCTGACCATTGATGATATCTGGAAACTCTTTCACGAGACCAATCGACTGTTTCGAGAATCGGAAGCCAGAATGGCACACGATCTCCAGGAAACCAGACGCATTCTCCAGGAAAGCCGCGCCGAAACCGAACGCAAATCCCAGGAAACCGATAAAAAAATCAAGGAGGTCACAACACTGGTCGGCAGATTGGGTGGTCGTTGGGGAGAATTTGTGGAAGGTCTGGTGGCACCAGCCTGCGAAACCCTGTTCGCCCAGCGGGGCATCCCGATCCATCAGGTCAGTCCTCATGTCAAGGCCGCTCTTCCCGGCAACCGTCATATGGAAATCGATCTTCTGGTTGCCAATACCGATGTCGTCGCCCTGGTGGAAGTCAAGAGCCGCTTGACGAGCGAAGACGTGCGTGAACATCAGACACGCATGGCCGAGTTCAAGGAGTTTTTTCCCATATATGCCGACAAACGGGCCATGGGAGCCATGGCCGGTATCTTGATCGACAAGGACGTGGATCGTCACGTCATGAATGCGGGTTTTTTTCTCATCGTGCAATCGGGTGATTCCGTACAACTGGCCAACGACATGGATTTCGTGCCCAGGGTTTGGTGAAAGCGAGAAATTCTGTGGGGTTGGATTGTTTCGACGATCACTGTCGATGCTGGCCCAGAACGAGCCTTTTTTTGAAGTTTTTCGGCATCGATTTTTGGGGACTCTGGAGATTGGTCAACAGGAGATCCGGCTCCAGAATCCAGGTGGGTGGTTTTGGTTGGAGTCTGGCGCGTCCCTGGGTTTGCAGGCCAGCCGTATTCAGGTACAGATGAGTCACGTTGACTTGTTGTCCCTGTCTGGCGGCCTGGACGACCAGATGGTCAATGACCAGGGGTTCCGTGGCCGGGAGGGGCGTGAGTCCTGCAAATTGAGCCAGTTGCCGAAGGATGCCCCGGGTCTCCTGGACCAGAAAGGGGAGTGAATCCGGCAGGATGGATGGCCCACCGGGCAGAGGAGGGGCGGTCACCTGTGCCAGCCAGCCGTGCCATGCCTCCTGACCCGGAGTGATATTCAACACCTCAAGTGTGGCATCCCTGGCCTCGATGCCTTCCACGGCCAGGGAGGATATCTGAACCCGGCCCGGACACTGCGGGCTGCCGGTGGCATGCAGGCCGGAAAACCGGACATCATGCAGGGGGGGCAGATCCGGAATTCCTTCCGGAATTTTCTGGAGATTGCCTTCTGCCACGGTGAGTTCCCAGCGATTGTCACCGGTACGGCGCAGGTTCAGGTTGTGCAGGGTGCCTTCCGGCGGGATCACCTTGTCAGCCTGGACCTCGATACTTTTGCCGGCCAGTCTGGCAACAACCCCTTCCAGACGCAGATCGTGAATCGGCAGCCGGACATCCTTGAGGGCCGGGGAGCGGGTCCAGAGAGCGATCAGGGCAGCGATGCGTTGTGGGTCACCCTGAAAATATTCAAGACGCAGCTCCACTTGCACAGGAGCCAGCGCATGGATCACCAGCCGGCCACGCATCTGCATGTCCGGTTCGTCCATTTTGAGAATTTGTTCCAGCAACTCGGACTTGGGTTTGGGTGCAAACGGAATCTGAACCGGGGGGGCAGTCCGGCAGGCCGAATCTCCCTCCGGCATGGGGGAGGGGGCGGCGGCCTGCACGGGTACCGGTCCGGTCAGTAGCAGATAAAACAAGAGGAGTCGGCTGGCAAAGGTCATGTGGAAAATCCATGAATGTATTGGTTGGAATGCGATTGACTGTGGTAGAATTTTCCCCGGAAGGAGCGCATGACGACCACAGATGTGCTTGATACTCGGATGGTGGCAGGGACCTGGTCCCGGAACGTTTTCCTGCCCTGCGCTGACACATCGCGTATTCTGTCGCAATCTGATGGATCAAGCGCAAGCAAGCAAGGAGAGAAATTGCAATACGGAGAAGCTCTGATGGGCAATTTCAGTTTTTTATTAAAGGGAACGGCAATATAGTTGAATAATCCGAATTCTTATTCAAGGATCGTTTCACATGCGGCGTGATAGGACCGGCCAATATGTCACCAGCATTGCCGGAGGTGAGTCCGTCCAGGCCTTTGTGCCCAGCCCGTTGCCTCCTGTGCCGCCATTGGATCTGAGCGGTGAGCGACAGGAAACGCTGGAAAAGGCCACTTTGGCGTTAGGGCGTCTCGACAGCATTGCATGGCTTTTGCCCGATCCGAAACTCTATTTGTATTCCTATGTGCGTCGCGAGGCGGTGTTGTCGTCGCAGATTGAGGGGACGCAATCCTCGCTTGCAGATCTGCTGTTGTTTGAGTTGGACGAGGTGCCAGGTGTTCCATTCGATGATGTGGTGGAGGTTTCCAACCATGTCGCCGCACTGGAACACGGCGTGGCGCGGTTGCGGGAGGGATTTCCCTTGTGCAACCGGCTGGTGCGGGAGATGCACGCCAAACTGATGGCGCGAGGGCGCGGCAGCAACAAGGCTCCCGGTGAGTTTCGGCGAAGTCAGAACTGGATCGGCGGCACCCGTCCCGGTAACGCCTTTTTCGTGCCGCCGCCGCCCCAGGAGGTCGAGAGGTGCATGGCCGCATTGGAGGAATTCATCCATGGCGCGACCGGGAAGATGCCGGTTTTGCTCAAGGCGGCTTTGGTGCATCTGCAATTCGAGACCATCCACCCCTTTCTGGATGGCAATGGACGGTTGGGGCGTTTGCTGATTGCATTGGTACTGCATGAAGGCGGTGCGCTGACGCAGCCGTTGCTCTATTTGAGTCTCTATTTCAAGCAGCACCGGTCATTGTATTATGATTTGCTCAATCGCGTGCGCCTCTCCGGGGAGTGGGAAGTCTGGGTGGATTTTTTTCTCGAAGGGGTGGAAGAGACCGCCAATGGGGCCGTGCAGACCGCCCGGCGGCTGGTGACGCTCTTCGAGCAGGATACCCGGCGCGTCCAGGGCAGTGGACGTGGGGCTTCCACCCTCTTGCGTGTTCTCGACACTTTGCGGCAAAGACCATTGTGCAGCCTGAACCAGCTTTGCCAGAATGCAGGCATCTCGTTCCCCACCGCATCCAAATCCATGCTGACCCTGGTGAACCTGGGCATCGCCCGCGAACTCACCGGTCAGCGCCGCAACCGAATGTTTGTGTACGATGGATATCTCAATATCCTGAATGAAGGAGGTGATGCACTGTAATATCGAGTAACCATCTGACCTGCAAAGCACGCTCACTCAAAACCCGCTTTCCCGTATCACGAGGCTGCGGGCGGAGCGGTACATGGAGTCGAGAATGCTGAGGGGTTGACCGGTCAGATGTACCGTGCCGCGCAAAATGTGGAGCATGCCGTGTGCGGGGGTCAGGTAGGGTTCGAGTTGGACGAGATAGAGGGCGGTGAGAGGAATGGCTTCGCCTTGGGCATTGGCCTTGGCGGGGATTTCCCCGCCGAGATGCGATCCCAGCCAGGGATGATGCAACTGTTTGGTGTTGGTGCTTTCGATGCGGGTGACACGTGCCCTCAGGGTGGGAAGATCACCCATTTCCGGAAAAAATTCCCCCTCGCCGCCAAACAATACCAGATCCCGGCGCGTCTCTTCCACATAAGCCTCGATGACCCAGCGTTGGAAATTGGCCAGTTCCAGCAGGGGTTCGGTCATGCCGATCCAGTCGCCGGGGTGGAGATGTTCCAGGCGATGGACCACCAGGCCGTCGGTTGGCGCGGTCAGGGTGAGTTGTTCCCGTTGCCGGAGAAGTCCCTGCTGTTCGGCAAGGCGGGAACTCAGTTTCTGGCGGATATCCCGGCGCTGATCGAGAAGATCGATCTGGACCGAGTGCAGGGAGAGTTGTTGGCGCAGAAGCGTGATTTCTGTCTGGGTCTGTTTGATCTTGTGGGTCAGATCGGGAGAGGAGAGACGGGCCAGGATCCGGCCTTGCTGCACCGTCTCCCCTTTGGTCACTTCCCAGGCGTCCAGGCGGGCGGGAACCGGGGCATACAAGGCTGGCGGGTGTTCGGGACGTAACAGGGCCGGGACTTCCACGCGGTGGTGCCAGGGGTGAACCAGGAACAAAATCAGGCCGGTGAAGAAGAGGGTGGTCAAGGTGGTATGGAGGTTGATATGCAGGCGCTGCCGCAATTGCCACCAGCTTCCCAGCTCCAGCATGACCGGACGCAGAATGAACCAACCCACTTCCACGAGCATGAGTACGACGCCCAGCAGCTTGAAGAAATAATGGTAGACCAGCAGGGCAATGCTCATGAACAAGACCAGCCGATAGGTCCAGGAAAGATACGCGAACAGAATCAGGAAAGGGCGGGTTTGATGCAGATCGGGTTCCGGATCTGGATCTCCCAGGCCCAATAAAAGTTCGCGCAGCCACCAGCGGCCCAGGGCACCGGAACGGGCATGGAGGTTTTGGACCTCGATCCAGTCGGAGAGCATGTAGTAGGCATCGAAGCGCAAAAAAGGACTGAGATTGACCGCCAGGGTCATGGTCCAGCCGCTGGTGGCCAGAAAAAAGGCGGCACTGCGGGCCGGACCATCCGGGAGGAAACTCCACAGCAGCGTGGCCCAGGAAGCCAGAACCAGTTCGGCGGCAATGCCGGCGAGTCCCACGATGACACGTTGTTTGCGTTCCGGCAGTTTCCAGACGGCGGTGACATCCGAGTAGAGGACCGGCCACATGACCAGAAAGGCCACTCCCATCGTCGGGACAGGACAGCCATGGCGTTTGGCGGCCAGGACATGGCCAAATTCGTGGATGGCCTTGGAAGCAAAGACGGCCAGGGCCATCATGATGGCCCCGTCCAGGGTAAAATGACTCGTCAGGGTGGCAAAAAATATGTCCCATTGGCGACTGACCAAGGTGATTCCGGCCAGGGTGACCACAGCCATGAAGAGCCAGAAGCCACGGGAAAAAGCCCACGCCATGGAGGGCAGAATGGCTTCCAGAAAACGATCCGGGCGCAGCAGGGGGACCCGGAAAAAAAGATAGGCGTGAAACAGGATCTGGTACCAGTTTTGTTGGGTTCCCGTCGCCTGGCGGTGCAGGCGGGCCAGATCGGACTTGCCCTGGATGCGGACCAGATTGTGGGTGGTCAGAAAACGGGCCACGTCCAGAACCTGCTCGGCCCGCACATGGACGGGGGTTTCGTGGGTGGCGCGGGCGGCAATCTGCTCGGCGCTGCCCATGTTCCAGCGGGAAAGAATTTCAAATTCGCGCCAGCCGATGCGAAAATAGTGGTTGCTGGCCGGGTCGTGGATGGTCCAGGTCGGGGCATGGTTGCGGGTCCGGGGTCCGGGGAAGAGGTGGAGTTCCTCCCGGAGAGGGGGGAGGGTCGTCATGTCGATCTATATCCCGGTCATGCGGCGCAAGGCGGCCAGGGGGCGACGCAACAGATAGTGAAACAGGGACACTTCCTGTCCTGTGATCCGGGCCGTGCCACGCAAACCAATGCGGGGCGGGGCAATCTCGCCCGCAAAACGGGCCGTGAGTCGATAGGCCAGAAATCCCTCGGGCGCGGAAGTGGGTCGAAAAGCGGATTCAACCAGGTGGGCCGGCAACGGTTGGTCCGGTTCGCTGTTGCTGAAAAAGTTGACTGCGGCATCGGGTTCCAGACGAATGGCATCCGTGACGGGGAGATGAATTTCCAGCTCCGTGGCATCCGGGTCGGCAATGACCAGGATGCGTTCTCCCACCGTGACCGGGCGTCCCAGCCAGTCGTTGACATCCTCGAACAGGGCGATACCGTCCCGGCTGGCCCGGATGCGGATGCGTTCCAGGAGGTGTTCGACATGGGTCACTTCGGTGCGGCGTTGTTCGACCCGTCCCTGGAGCAGGGC
This sequence comes from Magnetococcales bacterium, assembly GCA_015228935.1. Taxonomy (NCBI): domain Bacteria; kingdom Pseudomonadati; phylum Pseudomonadota; class Magnetococcia; order Magnetococcales; species Magnetococcales bacterium. The sequence goes on from JADGCO010000001.1 coordinate 196,901, forward strand.
CAGGCGAATTTTGCTCTCCTGATCGAGGACTGCTTTCTGGGCCTCTTGCCGGTATTCATTCTGGGCGGATTCCAGATCGGTGCGGGCCACATCCAGACGGTTGCGCAGGTTGGTGTCATCGAGGAGCAGCAGCAGATCACCTTTTTTGACCGTGCGGTTGGGACGCACCAGGAATTGATCGATCACCCCGTCCTGGGGAGAGCGGACCACAACCGGATCAATCGGAATCACCTCGGCAGGGGCCAGAACCGACATGTCAATCGGGAGAGAGAGTGAACCCGCCAGGACGGCCACCAGGAGCAGAAGAGGCAGACGGCGGATATCGGGCAGGGGACCGAATTGCAGACGGCGACGGGGTTGCAGTGCCCGCCAGGCGTGGGCATAACTTTCGGCCAGGATGGCAAGCAGCTCCTGGTCAGTCTGATTCCAGGCCGCTTCCCGGGCCAGCAGCATGCCGCCGGGACGGGCACCAGATGGCAGATTCAGGGGCAGCCACAACAATTCGGCAGGCAACCATTCCGCCCAGGCGGATTGGTCGGTCTCCGGGAGGCTTTCCGGGGCAATGACGCGCACCTCCGCAGCATGGGACGACCGGTCCAAAGTGCCACACAATTGCCGCATCCAGGCCACGAACGGGACTTGTGGATCGATACGGAACAGACCGGAAATGGCCACCACCTCCCCTTGACCGGGGGCGTTTCTTTGCCACAGGATGGCCTGCCGGTAGGGGGTGAGCAGGTGGGTTTCATTGACCAGGACAAAGCCGAGGGCCTCAATATCCGGGGCATCACGGGCCATCTTGCCCAGTTCCAGGATCAGGCTCAGACTCCGCAGGCGAAATTGCTGGGAGTCGGGTGTGGTTTTGTGGGCGGTATCGGTCACGGCCTCGATTTCCCGGTGGTTTCAGGGAAGATGACACGACCGTTCATGCCTGAAATCAGTTCAGGAAACTGGCCATCCAGGCGGCCAATCACCTTGATGGATTGACTGACGGCCTCCACCTGGGGTATGGGGCGCACCACCCGGGCCGGATAATTTCGACCGGTTTCATCGATATGGACCGTCAACGGCGTCCCGGGAAGCAGGCGGGAGAGCCAGCGGGAGGGCACGATCATGGCCAGTTCCAGATCGGCATTGTTCAGGATTTCCAGCAGATGCTGTCCCTCCGTCATATATTGGAATGGCTGGGCCTGTAACGCAATGACCTGTCCGGGAAAGGGAGCGCGCACAAGACAGCGGTCCACCATGATCTTCTGGGTGGTGACTTCAGCCGTGTTGCGGGCCAGTTCGGCCTGGTCCAGTTCAAGTTCCAACGGGGAGAGGGAACCCAGCTCCATCAGGCGCGTGTGTACTTCCACCCGTTTTTGGGCGGCATGGACCTCCGCCAGGGCTTTTTGCAGACGGGTATGAAACAGGGTGCAATCAAATTCCACCAGCAGTCTACCCCGGGGAAAGGCCTCCCCTTCAGTCACGTGGATGCGCTGGATTTTGGCAGTGATCTCGGCACCGAGTACCGTGCGTTGCCGGGAGGTCAATTGTGCCCGAATCTCTTCGGTGCCCCGGTCAATTCCGTCGGAACCGGTCTCCACAGGGACCGGAATTTTTTCCCTGCTGCTGGTGACCGAAGGTGCAGACGGTGCCGACCAGACCGGAACAACCGGGGGCAGCAGCAGACAACACACCAGCCAGCCAAGACGCAGACCACCCCGGACAGCCATGGTCTGGCCGGCGGGAGAGAGGAGATTTTTCCTGATGGATCGGGACATCATCATGGGCGTTTCAAGGTGGGTTGACCCCTTCTTGGACAGGCAGGGGCCTTGACGGATTGTTCAGGGTAGCGGATTGGTTCGCTGGAGGAAAGGTGGGCGATGGGATATCCAGAATGAATGTCTCCGGTTCATGCCGTGGGGTTGCCTGGATGCGTTCCATGGACTTTTGCAGGAGTTTGCGGACCCGTTCGATCAGATCAGCCCGGGAATTGGGCACTGTCGTGGGTTCAGGACCGGGAACCTGTATCAGGGCTTTTTCCCATTCAGTCAGATTTTTTTCAATGTTTTCACTCAGGGATTTCAGATCATTGTCGGTGGTGTTCATGGCAACCGGATCGGCTCCCACGGCCACCTGAAGTTGACCCAGGGCATTTTCCAGTTGAGCAAGAGCTTGATTTTGTTGCAGGCGGGTCAAAACGGCTTTGACCTTGTTGCGGATTTGTTCCAGGCGGTTTTCGGCGGCGTTGTTTTGTTGCGTGGTCACATGGTGCAGGATTGCCTGGTCGATGGTGCTGAGATCCATGGTCCGGCGATACTGTTGCAAGGCGGTGAGATATTGCCGCCAGGCAATATGGGTTTGACTCAAAATGGCCATGTGCAGGGCCAGGCGACGGGTTTCGGTCACCGCTTCCTGTGATCTGGCCCATTGCAACCGCCAGGGGGCCGTGGCCAGATTGATCAGGTTCCAGGAGATGCGCAAGCCCGCTTCCGCCCAGCTCTGGTTGACCAGAAAGGTATTGCTTTCATAATTGCCGGTCAGGCTCATTTCCAGGCCGGGAAAGAGGCGGGCGATGGCTTTGCGGGTCTCCTCGCTGCTGATACGGGCCTGATAATTTTCTTCACGCAACTCCGGGCGGTTGCGCAGAGCCAGTCGTTCCAGGGCGGCCAGGGGCATGTCAGAGGGGAACGCGGTCAGGGGGGGTTCAGTGGCGGCCAGTTTGAAGGTTTTTCCCGGTGGCACGTTCATCAAGGGAGACAACTCGATGCGGGCCATGGCCATGTCGTCACGCAATTTTTCCAACTGCACCACAATTTCCAGAATCGAACGTCGATAGCGCAATATCTCCAGAGGGGGACGCAGACGTTCCTGGGCGATTTGCTCCAGGGCAACACGGGCCTCTTCGGCCTGTTGCAAGGCATCGGTAATCTCTTGGGCCAGGTTTTGTGCCCCCCAGGCACGCCAGAAGGCGTAACGAATTTCCCGGGTCAGGTTTTGAATCACCTTGCGCCGCCGCTCTTCGGTGATCAGCAACCGGTCCGCCTCCTGGCGTGCCCGGAAATAGCTGACGCCAAAATCCAGGACATTCCAGGTCATGGAGAGGTCGATCTGTTCATGATCCCGATTCTGCGAGGTCGAGGACTCAAGGGAAATGCTGCCACTCTGGACCGATTGGCTGCTGGAAGCCGCCGCATTGGAGCGGCTCGTATAGCCCGCCGAAGCCAGCAACCCGGGCAGCAGCTCCGCCCGGGTCAGGTCCAGTTGATTTCTGGAAAGCATCTCTTCCATCAACTTCAGACGGTGATCAAGATTGAAGCTGATGGCCCGGGCCATGGCATCATAGATGGTCACGGTTTCCGGGAGGGGGGGCTGGTTTTCGAACATTTTAAGCTCATCGGCCTCGACGAGCCGGGCCTGCTCTGCCTCGGTCAAGGCCTGCGGTTTGACAATACAGCCAGCCGGCAGGATCAGAAGGAGTATCCAGCCCAACAGATACAGCGACAGGGAAGTGGCAGATTTGCAGGCAGACATCTTCGCCAATCAATTGACAAGGTGGCCAGACAGTCGCAACTTGAGAACCTCTGTAAAATCAGGTCCTCAGCCCAGGGCGTCCGGAATGCTGCCTTTGACATGCAGCTTCTGTTCATATCCTGGTGTTGCCCGCCATCTTGAGACTACGCAAATTTTCTGCCAATTATCCGGATGTTTTCATGTGTCAATTCGAATGGAGTCTGCCTGGAACAATCTCGTGAAACATTCCCATGTCTCCACTCTCAAACAATTGATCATAGAGAAATTTATCTTCGATCCGATCCAGTTCCATCCAGAGACCGGTGACCGGAACGGCAGGAATTTTCCAGCCAGTCCGGATGAGGCGGATCAGCAGACCGGTCATGTCCAGGCGTTGGCGGTCGGGGGCGGGGAGGGTGTGGAGAACGTGTTCCACGCGCTCCCAACCGCCGGGTTGAAAGCGCAGCAGGCCCATGAACTGGCCCTGAATCTGTTCGATGTCATCGGTGCGACCGCCGATGTCGAGGAGGTAGCCATCCGGGTCGGTACAGAAGGTTTCGGCATCCAGGAGCGGGTTGGCAAAGCGGGCTTCCCAGATTTTTCGCCAACAGGTATGCGACGTGATGGCCAGTTCGGCACGGGTGGCATTCAGCTTGTGCAGCATGGCGGCTTCCATGGTGATGTCGGCATAACAGACGATACAGGGAAATCGGGTCAGCCAGTCACGGGCACAGGTCAGGGAGAGGACCATGTTGGTGGTGGCCCAGGCGGGATTGTGGAAGGTGTCGGGGACCCTGGTTGCCAACTGTTCTGCCTGATAACCGGTGACGATGGCCACCCGGGTGATGCCGGCATCCCGGAAGGCCGCCAATTGCCAGTCAAGGAGGGTACGGCCTCCCAACGAGAGGAGACATTTGGGTTGCGTGTTGGTCAAGGTTCCCATACGACTGCCGCGACCGGCGGCCAGAATGATGCCTCTGGTGTCCATGGTGTCAAAAACTTCCTGGGATCATGTTATTCACCCGGCTTGATGATGTTCGATTCCGGAATTATCCGTCCTTGTTCTTCAGCCACATCCAACCAGGAGAGCATGGCTTCCCTGCCATTGGCTAAGGCATCTTCGACCGTTTCTCCATCAGACATGCAACCGGGCAGGTCGGGAAATTCGATCAGATAACCACCACCTTCTTCCTTTTTCAGATGACGGATCATGAAGGGAAAGTTTGGTTCGTTCATTTTGCATTCTCGATTGTGTCGATCATTTCGACTAATTTGAAAATATAGACTGGTTTCAACGGTTTGTGAGCTGGAATACTCAAAATTTCTGTGACACTGGGATGAGAAAAAATCACATGGCTTCCACGAGGATTTCGCACGATCATTCCATATCGCTCGGCAAGAGTCTTGATTTCCTCAATTCGCCAGTCACGGGCACTGTTCCGCATTTTCTGGAGAACTTTTTGAGCTTTCGTCATGGGAATATCATAACACCGAAAATGCGAATCATGTCAAAGCAAGATGTGTCGTCATTACATACAACGGCTTTGGTCACGATCTGATTTATTAAAATTTTCCATGTGACGCTGGTCAACCGGGTCATGTTTCAATTGCAGATGGCTGCCAAACACACTCGCGAATAAAACAACATCCTGGTGCCGGAAAGGGGTGATGCGTTCCGGATGCCACATGATGCCGCAAAGAGGTTCTGCCGGGTGCCGGATGGCCTTGATGACGCCATCCACGGCCCAGGCCCAGACATGCAGAGTCTCTTTGCCGGTCTGGAGGGGAAAAACGGAATTTTTCTGGTCATGGGCCAGATCGACAATCTGGAATCCAAACTCATGGAAACTGTTGACGGTTTCCCAGTTGCCCCGGATGCGGATATTTTGTTGGGGCTGGACGTGTCCCTGCACCCGCTGCAAGGTCAGACCCAGATGTGACATCAGGACCTGCATGCCGCGACAGACACCCAGGACCGGGATGTGTCGCTCCCTGGCCCATGGCAGGAGGGCAAACTCCAGGGCATCCCGTTCCGGGGCATCGCCCTGCAAGGCTGCCAGGGTATTGCCACCGGTCAACAGAATGCCTTGGGGTCGGCAGGCTTGCAACAGGTCGAGGGCAGTGGCCGCATGGTTCGGCAACAACAGCGGCAAAATACCGCAAAGCCGCAAAAACGCCACCCAGCGCTGATCCAGGGCATCGCGCCGTTCCCCCGTTGCCGGGTGCAGATCGACTCTCTGGGTGACGGCGATGCAGGTCATCCCATGATCCGTACCTGCCGGTTGGCGCAATCCATGGCCAGGACCCGGGCTTGTGACCACTCCCGGAACAGGATTTCCCCGGCCCCGATCACGGCAGGAATGCCCAGTTCTCCGGCCCGGATGGCCATGTGCGAGTTGACGCCGCCAAATTCGGTGATGAAACCGCCAATGCCATGGGAAAAAATCCAGTCATAGCCGGGGTCGGCGTGCGAAATCATGATCACATTGCCCGGCAACCGGGCATGCTCGGCATCCTCCCGGACCACCTGACCCACGACATGTTCCAGGGTGATGTAATTGGGGTGGTCCACGGGCAGTTGGAATTGATAGACATCATCCGGACGGACGATGAGGGGCGGCAGGGAGAGACTCTGGGTGAGGACATGTCGCCGCCGTCCCTCCGCAATGGTGTGGGCCAGGACGGTTTCCGGATCCTCGCTCCCGGCATAGAGGCGATGAATCAGGCCGATATCGGCAAAGGAGGCATCCTCGCGGCTGAAGCCATGGTCGCGGGCATATGTTTCGAACAACTGCAAGGCAGTACTCAGACTCCGGGTAAAGATGAATTTGGCCTGTTCCCGTCCTTCGATGGCACCCTGGATAAACCGGAACAGGCTGAGAACGTCATGATCGATACCATGTTTTTTCAGCAGGCTCAGGATCCCCTCCATTTTTCCCAACGTCAGGGAGAAGGGGTCCCGGTTTTCCCGGGGGGGAGGAATTTTACTGGAGGTTTCACCCTTCCTGGTGGACCAGTCGAAGTAAAGATCCGGCTCTTCGTCATAACGCGGGGAGAGAATGTTGTAGGTACCGGGACGCAGATGTCCATAACGGGCCAGAAAAGCTTCCCGGCTCAGGGTATGAAAATCCTCTCCCAGGCGGGAACTGACGGTTTGCAGGGAGGTCATGAAGGCGGCATGATCCCGGGCTGACAGGACGCCGACCTGCACCAGGGATTTCAGCATTTGCACGGCAATGAAACCGGCCCGGGCCAGACCGGCAAAGGGGAGGGTTCCATACCGTTTGCAATCCTCAAGAATCCAGTAGATCTTGGCGAGAGTGTCCTGGTTGCTGGAGGCAATTTTTTGCCGACGCTCTTCGAGTTCCTGCACGCGCCGGATGTCCCCTTTCCAGAGGCCGGCTTCTTCGCCGATGATCCGGTTGGTCAATTTTCTGAGGCTCTGTTCCAGTGCCCGGGTATCCTGTCGGGAAAAACCATGCTCGTGCAGTACCGTGAGTCGTTCCGGCAGATCGAAGGTATAACAGGAGTAGATGACCTCGAACTCCACCTTGTCATGTTGATGGGGATTTTCCTCCAGACGGTCGATGTAGTGGTTGACCAGACGTTCGGCCAGAGTTTCCGGTACGTCTGCCGGCACGAACGAGTTGAAGCTGACCCGGACATCGATGTAGGGCAGACCGGCAAAATCGATCAGCAGGGGAAAACTGCGCAGATTTCTGTAGCCGTAGTTGTCCCGTTGGTAGGCCCAGATGTGATCGGTCACCAGTTCCTTGTAGAGGGACAAGGCGAGGGGGCGTGGCCGCACCCCGATGATTTCGGCGGGATTCCAGTCCGGCATGATGCCAAAGATGGAACGTCGCCCGTAAAGATAGGGATGGGGTTGTGTGTGGGAGGTGATTTTTCGATGGATCTGTTGCAGGACCTGCCGGCTGGTTGCGGCATCACCGGTAAATCCCCCGGCGCGATGCAGGGGTCGCACCTGGAGCAGATACAACTCCCCATTGCCAGCCACGGCAAATTCCACATCCAGGGTATCGCGGGCAAACAGGGTTTCCAGTTCTTGCAGGAGGCGGAGCAAACCTTGCCAGGGTTCTGACGGCAGTTCGGGGGCATTGCGGGCCAGATACAACGTTTGCAAGTGTTGGCCGGCCCCGGAGGTCACCCCATCCGTCTTTCCCGTATGGGCATCGTAGTTGATGACGTTATAATGGCCCCCTGTGTTGGGATCTCGCGTAAAGGCGACGCCGCTCACATGGACAGATGATAAAAATGGTTGGACAAAAATCTGGTCATCCTGGGAACCGGCGGCAAAAGAGGCCAGCACCTGGTCAATGGCCAGACTCAAGTCATCCTGGCTCACCACATTGCCCACCGAGGTGAAGTGACCGGCCAGGGAACCGCTCTCCGTATCCTCTGCCCGGGCAGAACTGCGCACGATCAAGGGTCCCTGCGACCAGGCATGCCCGAGGATTTCCTGCCTGACCCTGCCCGGTGTTTCCCGCCACTGCCGGGCGGTAAACCGGTATTGCGGAAGAATCCGGGCACTCTTGAGAACGGGTTCCAGCAACGCCAGTGTTTCTGCCTTGGTACCGAATTGCATGGCCATGGGCAACCTCACGAAAACCGTTATGCCAAACCGGAATGGACCAACCGGTTACAGTTTGGCCTGGGCCATCCAGATGCGTGTGGTGTAGGGAATGGGAATGGCTTGCTGACCGGTTTCCGTCACCAGACGTTCAATGGCCTGGATGATGGCCGGCAGGCGGGCACCGGCCTGCCGTTGCAACGTGGCATGCGAGCGCCAGGCCTCGACCAGGTCCGCCGGGGTTTGGGCATGCACGATGGTTCCCTCCATGCGTATCACCTCGCCGAACAGGCCCGACTCTCGAATCACTTCCGTCTGATCCTGGCGGCGGGTGCCATAGTCGTAATCCGGAATGGTATCGCGAATGATTTGTTCAATTTTTTGTTGAAAGGGATCATCGAGATCACGATGATTCCACAGAGCGGCAAACCAGCCCCGTTTTTTGAGAATGCGGCAGCTTTCCCGCAAGGCAGCCGGGCGATCCGTGACATTGAACGACGAACCAAAAGTGACCATGTCGAAACGTCCAGACTCTTGTCCGGTCTGTTCGCCGCTTCCTTCTGACCATTGCACGCGGGGCAGGTGCGCGGTTCGTTCCCGACCCAGGGCGCGCATGGCGTCGTTGGGTTCCACGGCCTGCACCGTCAAGCCCCGTCCGGCAAGCTGCAAGGTCAGGTGGGCCACGCCCGCCCCCACGTCACAGACCACCGCCGGCGGACGACACCCCGCCAGGGCCAGCATTTCATCGATGGCGGATGCCGCATAATCCGGACGTTTCAAGTAGGCCTGGGCCAGGTTGGAATAATCCCATTCGGTCTGCATCGCGTTGCCTCACCCTGTTTGCCAAAGTATTGTTCTCCTTTGCCGGCCACAGGCAATTATTTCCCGTGGCTGCCAGGCAGGATTTTCCGGACAACAGCCTGGGAACCAGCCCGGGTTGTGTTTCTGTTGCCTTGAAATAGGTGCCCTGCCGAGGAAAAAGCATAAATCAGGCCAAGCGTGGGCTGTCTGGCAAGCCTGATGCCAGGCGATGAGATGAATATTAGCGGTGTGCTGAAGAAGAATGCTTTTCACATTGATGACAACCACTGCCTGGCTATACACTCTTCGATAGAAGCTTCACATCCTGTTTGGTATGGAACGCGCACCATGGCTATGATCGAAGGACTTCGCATTCGTAACTATCGTGCCCTCAAAGACATCACGATGGGCAGAATTGGCACCGATCCTGACTACAAGGATGTTGATGAACTGACACCTCTGGTAGTGGTTATTGGCAGGAATGGTGCTGGCAAGAGTACCCTTTTCGATGCTTTTGGCTTTCTGGCTGACTGCATGGAGATGGATGTGGAAACTGCCTGCAACGTAGGCTGGCGTGGCGGACTGGACAAACTTCTTTCAGTTGACGTGCAGGATGATCCAAACGCCACCCTGGATTTCGTCGTCTATTACCGGGAAGCACAAAACGAAAGACCCATTACCTACGAGATTTCCATTGGCCGCAATCCAAAAACCGGCGAGGCCTGCGTGGCATCGGAAAAGTTGCGGCAACGCCGCCTTGGAGAGAGGTATGGTCGCCCCTATCCCTTCCTTGATCTGACCTTCGGCCGGGGATACGCATGGGCAGGCCAGAAAAGCGTGGAAGGAGACGAGGCAGGGGACAAAATGGCTGTCACCCTCAATCCCGGTCGGCTGGCCATCACGACCCTGGCAGAACATATCAAAGATCATCCCCGCGTCACCCGATTCCGCAATTTTATCAAGGGTTGGTACTTGAGCTACTTTACTCCTGACGCTGCCCGTCAGACGCCCAAGTTCAAACCCGAGACGCACCTTGATCTGCGCGGAGAAAATCTCGGCAATGTGGTCCACCATATGTATACCAGGGACAAAAAGCGCTTCGAAAAAGTACTGGATCGTATCGGGCGGAAAATTCCGGGCATTGGACGTATTACGCCCTATGTGGATTCGGTGACCAAAAACGTTTATCTGCAATTTTTTGACAAGGGGTTCACCACGTCCTTTTTTGCTCCCCAAATGTCTGATGGTACCCTGAAACTCTTCGCATACATGCTGCTCCTGGAAGATCCTGAACCGCCTCCCTTCATCTGTATCGAAGAGCCGGAAAACGGCCTGCATCACAAACTGCTGGAAGATCTGGCTCGCGAGTTCCGTGCCCACGCGGAAAGGATGCCAAAGCCGCCACAGCTTTTCATCACCACTCACCAGCCCTACTTCGTCGATGCACTGACACCTGCAGAGACGTGGATCCTGGAAAAACAGGACAATGGTTTCGCTACTCTTTCTCATGCCAGCGACAACCCAGTCATCGTGAACATGGTCAATGAGGGTATTCCCCTGGGAAACCTGTGGTACAGCGACTACATGGACGATTGGACGGACGTGAGATGAAATTTCATATCCTTGTCGAGGGAATCTCCGACAAAACTGCCCTATGGTATCTGCTGCCTGGAATTCTTGGTCCTCGGGAACATCCACACATGTGGTATATCCACAAACATAAAGGCATCGGCTCACTTTCCACGGCTCCCCATACCGTGGTCAAATCTGCGGAAACTTTGCTGGGCCAACTGCCCACCAAACTGAAGGCCTACGGACAAGCTTTAAAAGAAGATGAAATCGTTGTGGTTCTGCTTGACCTGGATGATAAAGATCAGGCCTTGTTTTGTACTCAGATGGCATGCCTTGTGGCTGGAATTAATCCCATGCCCAACCTTCTCGTCTGTTTTGCCATTGAAGAGCTGGAAGCCTGGTATCTGGGAGACATGACGGCTCTGTTTACAGCTTTTCCAGAGGCCAGAAAACAAAGTGTTTTGGTAGGTGGTTACGTCCAGGACAGTATATGCGGTACATGGGAATTGTTGGTGCGTGTCACCCTTGGCAAGGATCCAGCGTCACTGTCCAAGAGAGGTCGATGTGAATCGGGAGAGTTCAAGACCCAACTTGCCAACAAGATTTCGCCACACATGGATGTTGATAAAAACCTTTCTCCAAGTTTCCAAACTTTCAGAGATTTGTTGCGGAATACAGCAAACCTTCCACTCAAAGTTTTCTGAATTTTGCAGGTAAGGGTTTTGCGGGATGCGCATCCCGGTCACTGTCTCTTCCATGCGTGTGGATCCCTTGGCGTGAGGATCCCTTGATGGCAATACCTTCTGGAAAAACTTGTCCCAGGATTGTCAATTCAGAGCCAGGTTCCAGTCGTCAAAATCCAAAATTGCTCAAATATCACTACCTGAAAGAGCCAAGTGAAAAAATGCATGGAAATTGATCTGGATCAAGTTTCCCTTATATTTTGTGTGGACAACGGGCCGCACCATCGGGCAGGATCCTGAACCTGTTGCCCTGCTCGCTGTGAGGCCGAAGTCGAAAGTGCTGCACACAGGGAGTCTTGCGTATCTGTTGGTTGGTCGTCCATTGCCGTTTGCGTTCAGATCTGTTGTGGTGAATTTTGTCAAGATTCCGTTATAGTGATTTTTTTCAGTGGTCTTAACGTGATCCGGGTCCGGTTTTCCTGATTCTGGCGTAAAAAGGGATCCGGTGCATGTTGGGTGGTTGGTGATGTTCAAAAGGTCAAGCATGTGAAACATGGATGCGGGCCGTCGTCACACACGGTCCGCGAAAAGAGGACACAGGCTTCGGGAGGCAGACGAAATGAGTTCAGAAACGAACCAGTTGTCACGGCGGCGTTTCCTTCAGGCGGTGGGTGTCGCCGGATTGGGGACTCTGGCTGTGCCAGGAGAGGTGATGGCGGGATTCCGCTACCTCTCCCCGGTCCAGGTGGAGAACCCCCTGGCCGCGTACCCCAATCGCGATTGGGAACGGATTTATCGGGATATTTTTCGGCATGACAAGACATTCGTCTTCATGTGCTGCCCGAACGATACCCATAACTGCCTTCTCAATGCCTTCGTCAAGAACGATGTCATTGTGCGTATCGAGCCGACCTATGGGTACGGCAAGGCGCAGGACCTCTACGGCAACCAGGCAACCCATCGTTGGGATCCCCGCTGCTGCCAGAAGGGTCTGGTTCTTGCCCGCCGTTTCTACGGTGATCGGCGTGTCAATGGGTCGTTTCTGCGCAAAGGGTTCAAGGAGTGGGTGGACCAGGGATTCCCGCGTGATCCGGCCACGGGTGCGGCTCCCCCGTCCCTGATGCGCCGGGGCTGGGACTCCTGGGTGAAAGTGACCGCCCAGGAAGCTGCCCAGTATCACGCCAAATCCCTTTATAACATCTCCAAGACCTATACCGGTGATCAGGGCAAAAAATATTTGCTGGCCCAGGGGTATGATCCCGACATGGTGGAAGCGGTCGGCGGGGCCGGAACCCGGGTGACCAAATTCCGGGGTGGCATGGCCATGCAGGGTGCTTTGCGCATCTTCGGTGCCTTCCGCATGGGCAACTCCATGGCCCTGCTGGATGCTCACCTGCGCAAGGTTCCCGAGGAAGAGGCCAAAGGCTCCGGTTCCTGGGACTCCTATTCGTTCCATACCGACCTTCCCCCCGGCCATCCCATGGTGACGGGTGATCAAACCAATGACTTCGAATTGTTCGATTCGGAAAATGCCGGCCTCATCATTGCCTGGGGCATGAACTGGATTTCAACCAAGATGCCGGATGGTCACTGGCTCTCCGAAGCCCGTCTCAAGGGAGCCAAGACCGTCGCCGTGACCGTGGAATACTCCTCCACGGCCAACAAGTGCGATGATGTCCTCGTGATTCGCCCCGGCACCGATCCGGCCTTTGCCCTCGGTCTGGCCCAGGTGATCATCGCCGAGAATCTCTACGATGCCGACTTCGTCAAGCGGTATACCGATCTGCCCACCCTGGTGCGGATGGATACCCTGGATCGTCTGCAAGCCAAGGATGTATTCGCCGGCCACAAAAACAGCGCCTTGCAAAACTGGACCCAGGTGATTCCAAAAGGTGAAAAACCCGGTCCCACCCCGGCCCAGAGGGGTGTGCAGATTCCGGAAGCCCTGGCAGGCGAGTTTGGCGACTTTGTCATGTGGGACGCCAAAAAGAATGCCGCCGTGGCCGTCACCCACGACCAGGTGGGGTCGCACTTTGAAAAGCTGGGTATCGATCCGGCCCTGCAAGGCAGTTTCGATGTGACCCTGGCGGACGGCAGAAAAGTGGTCTGTCGTACCGTGTTCGATCTGACCAAACAGTATCTGGACCACAACATGAAACCGGCCATGGTGCGCCAAATCACCTGGGCACCGGAAAATGGCATCCAGACCCTGGCCCGCGATATTGCCAAAAATCGCGGCAAGACCCTGTTTGCCACCGGCATGGGCCCCAACCAGTTCTGGAACAACGACAACAAGGACCGGGCCATCCTGCTTGTGGCCGCCTTGACCGCCAACCTGGGTCGCCATGGCGGCAATGTGGGCAGCTACGCCGGTGTCTACAAAAACACCCTCTTCTCCGGCGTGCCCCGCTGGACCCTGGAAAATCCGTTCCATCCCCAACTCGATCCCGATGGCGCGGTCAAACCGCAGCTCTATCTGCGTCCCGAGTCCATGCACTACTGGGCCAATGGTGAACGGCTGATGAAGGCCGGCAACAAAAAAATCACCGTCGGTGCCCATGTCCCCACCCCGACCAAAGCCATCTGGCAGGTCAACTCCAACTCCAGCCTCGGCAATCAAAAGGGTATGTACGATGTGGTCTTCAATACCCTGCCCAAGGCGGAGATCGTGGTCTACAACGAATGGTGGTGGACCGCCTCCTGTGAGTTTTCCGACATCGTTTATGGTGTGGACTCCTGGATGGAATTGAAATATCCCGACTTCACGGGATCCAATACCAATCCGTTCTTCCAGGCCTATCCCCGCACCCCGGTCAAACGCTCCTATGCCACGGTTTCCGATAACGAAACCTATCTGTACGTGGCCCAGGAAATGGCCAAACTGACCGGTGACGAACGCTTTGCGCAAATGTGGAAATTCATCGCCGACGGTCGGCCCGAAGTCTATCTGCAACGGATGATCGACGGTTCGACATCGCTCAAAGGATACCGTTTCACGGAACTGGAAACCCTGGCCAAACAAGGAATTCCAGCCCTATTGAACACCCGGACCTATCCGCGCATCAACAGCTATGAACAGGTGCAGGAGTCCCGCCCCTGGCATACCAAGACCGGTCGCCTGGAGTACTACCGTCCCGAGCTGGAGTTCATCGAGGCGGGCGAAAATCTGATCGTGCATCGGGAACCTTCCGATGCCACTTTCCATGATCCCTGTGCCATTGTCGCGGCGGCCCATCCGGCCATCACGCCCAAGCGGCCCCCGGACTGGAACATTCCGGAAGGGGATCGGACCCATACCAGCCGGCAGATGCGCAACACGACCTACACGGTGGAGCAGCTTCTTGCCACCAAACATCCGTTGAAGGATAAAGGGTGGGATCACGTTTTCCACACCCCGAAATACCGGCACGGTGCCCACACCACCCCGATTGACACCGACTTCATGTCGGCTCTTTTCGGACCCTTTGGCGATATGTACCGGCGCGACAAGCGCATGCCGAGCGTCGGTGAAATGTACGTAGACATCAATCCAATCGATGCCAAGGCCATGGGCATCGAAGACGGGGATTATGTCCATGTGGACGGCGATCCGAATGACCTCCCCTTCCGGGGCTGGAACGATCCCAAACGCAAGGAAGAGTACAAGGTGGCACGCCTGCTGTGCCGCGCCCGCTACTATCCTGGCACTCCGACCGGGATTACCCGCATGTGGTTCAACGGCTACATGGCCACACCCGGTTCGGTGAAAGCCCATGAAACCCGTCTGGATGGCATCGCCAAAAATTCCGAGACCAACTATCAATCCCTGTTCCGTTACGGTGGTCACCAGAGCCTGACCCGTTCCTGGCTCAAACCCACCCACCAGACCGCAACCCTGATCACCCGGAAATCCTGGACCAACGAGGTGACCAAGGGGTTCAATGTCGATGTCCACTGCGTGACCAACGCTCCCCGTGAATCCATCGCCAAATTCACCAAAGCGGAAAATGGCGGTATCGGAGGCGTCGGCAAGTGGCGTCCGGTGGAACTGGGACTGCGTCCCGGAAATGAGAGCGCGTCCCTGAAGCAGTATCTTCAGGGCGGTTACGTGAAGATCACCAAGGCGTAAGCCAAGCGACGACGCCAGCAAGGAGCCTGACGATGCCGAAAGTATACAACTGGCAAATCGGCCGGGAGATGGAGTACCCCTACGCGGAAGCCCGGCCCAAAAAGCAGTTTGCCATGATCATGGACACGAACAAGTGCATTGCGTGTCAAACCTGCACCGTGGCCTGCAAAACCACCTGGACCTCCAGTCGAGGCCAGGAATACATGTTCTGGAACAATGTGGAAACCAAGCCTTACGGCTACTATCCCCTGGGCTGGGATGTGAAGATTCTCGAAAAACTCGGGGTCCAGGATGTGGATGGACCCGCCTACAAGGGCAAAACACTCTTCGAAGCCGCTCCCGAAGGAGAACGGGTCCTGGGCTATCTTCCCGACGACCTGGATTATGCCCATCCCAACATCAGTGAAGATGACTCCCTGGGCAACATGACCCAGGGGGCCTATATCACCATGCCGCACATGCAGTGGATGCACTATCTGCCTCGCATCTGCAACCATTGCACCTATCCGGCCTGTGTCGGTGCCTGCCCCCGGCAGTCGGCCTACAAACGACCTGAAGACGGCATCGTTCTTGTGGACCAGATGCGCTGCCGGGGTTACCGGGAGTGTGTGCGCGGTTGCCCGTACAAAAAGCCGTTCTTCAACAGCATGACGCGCACCTCGGAAAAGTGCGTCGGCTGTTATCCGGCGGTGGAAGGGGGCCGGCAGACCCAATGCACCATCACCTGTATCGGCAAAATCCGCCTGCAAGGGTTCATCTCCGCGCCCGACAAGGCACGGGATGACAATCCCCTGGATTATCTGGTCCATCTCCTGAAGATCGCCAAACCGCTCTTCCCGCAGTTGGGCCTGGAGCCGAACGTCTATTACATTCCACCGATCCATGTCCCTGCGCCCTATACGCAGCAAATGTTCGGTGGTGGTGTGGGCAAGGCCGTCGAACTCTACCGCAAGGCTGTGGATGACAAAAAGCTCCTGGCGGCACTGTTGCTCTTCGGAGCCACGCCCATGATCATCGACCGCTTCAAGTTGGAAGGGGATACCGCCGTCGGCTTTGACGATCAAGGGCAGGAGCTGGTGCGGGTTCCGATGCGTGAACCCACTTTCCTGCGCGTGGCCTATGACGAGGCCTACAAAACCCATCGCAGCAACATCACCTGACGGGGGACAAAGCCATGAACGGATGGAACAGAGCCCTTTGGCTGTCGGCCCTGATCGCCGGGATGGCGGGGAATGCCACCGCCGCCGGGACCGAAGCCCAAGCACCGGCAGCGCCTGCCAGCGCCGCCATACACTACGCCACCGCACCCACCAAGATCGACCCGCCGCCCGCCGGGGCGCTCCAGGCAATCCGGGTGGAGAGCAAAGGACCGGTCCTGGACCCCGATGCCAATGTCTGGGCACAGGCCAAACCTGTCACCGTCGCCTTGCAGCCCCAAGGGGTGACAGAACCCACCAACAACCAGCCGGCAGTCAGTGCCATGACCGTGCGCTCCGTGCATAATGGCCACTGGCTCTCCCTGCTCCTCGAATGGAAAGACCCCACCCAGAGCGACCGGGTGGTGGTGGACCAGTTCGGTGATCAGGTTGCCGTGGAACTGCCCGTTCGTTACCGGGCCAATGCCCCGGTCAACCCGATGATGGGAGCGCCCGGTGAACGGGTAAACATCATCCAATGGCGGTCCGCATTCCAGGCCGACCTGGTGCGGAAGCGGGATATCAACATTCGCGATATCTACCCCAATGCCCAGACCGACCTCTATCCGGATCAGGTCCTCAATACCTTCGACATGCGCGCTTACATGGGAGCTGGCGGAGTGGACAATCCGGTTGCCAAACATCGCGACAACCCGGTGCTGGATCAGGTGGCCGAAGGATTTGGCACCTTGACGGTCAAACAGCACCAGGAAGCCGATGGGCATGGTGTCTGGAGGGATGGTGCTTGGCACGTTGTCATCACCGTTCCCATGGCCCCCGAAGCCACCAACTCGCCGCGTCTGGAGCCAGGTGGACAAACAGTCACCGCCTTTGCCGTCTGGGAAGGGGGTGCCAAGGAGGTCGGCTCACGTAAATCCTGGTCGGATTGGGTGCCGGTCTCTCTCGCCAAATAAGGGTAATTCATGAACGGGCAACTGGAACATATTTCCAGCCCGGATGATCTGGAAGGGCGGTTGCAGGTGCTGTTGACTGCAGCCGCCTTTTTCCGATTCCTGGCGCGGGGGTTCGCCTACCCCCACCCAGGTCATCTGGCGCAGATTCTGACGGATATCCAATCCATTCCCAGAGAACCCACCCCGGCCCTGACCGCCCTGCAGGTGGTCTGGAGTCAGGTTGCCGAACCCGCCCTTCAGGAGGAACATGTCCGTCTCTTTCTGGGCAAGGGTTTGTGTTCCCTGCATGAAACCTCCTACGGCGATGCCCGTCGTATCGGCGGTCAGCCGGTGGAACTGGCCGATATCGGCGGTTTTTATCGGGCTTTTGGCGTGGAACCCTCCCCGACCCAACCCGATCTGCCGGATCATCTCTGTACCGAATTGGAATTTTACAGTTTGTTGCTGATGAAAGAGGGGTATGCCCTGAATGAAGGGTGGTCCGAACAGGCGCAAATTGCCGCTGACGCCGGCTTCAAATTTTTGGAACATCACCTGGGTCGCTGGATCGAACCCATGGTCCAGAATATTCGCGACAACGTCGGGCCTGTGACCCCCTATGGTACCCTGGCCGAGTTGCTCCTGGAGTCCATCCAGATGGAGTGCGCCCGCCGCCAAGTGACCCCGCAGCCCTTCTCGGGTCGCATACCGGTCGATGAATCCATCCTGGGTGACGCCTTCATCTGCCCAAGAGAGGGCACGCCACCCAACTGATTGACCACGCCACTGTACGTTTCATGGCCATGAGAAAAGCCAATGAACGTGAAATTAAATGGTTTGAAGAGCGATATGCAACAGGTTGATGCCCATATCATCACCCCTGAAGAATACGAGGAGATTCCTGAATTGCCTCCTGAGTTTTTCACGGAAGGAACGTTGTACCGTCATGGTGAACCCATCAATCGGGGGAAAATCGCCAGCCATGTCATAGTCCCCTCAAGTCGGGTCTCTCTTCAGACCCACCCATGAATTGGGGGTGAGGTGGAACAAAATTGAATGGCAGGCTTGTGGCCATGCGACCGGAGAAGATCCCCCAGGATTTAATGATTTGGATCAAGGCATAAGAGCGTTTCCGTCTGCCCCATACCCGGATCCAGATGGCCTGGGAACCTGGTCTAAATCCGGAAAGATTTGACGGACGCCGAAAAATACAATAACATGATTTAATTCAACATGTTGCTGTTATATTGTTTCTCTGGTTTCCTCGATCCCAAAAACGTCTTGTAACGAGCAGGCGTCTATTGCACGATCTGTCAGCACACGCAATGCGTCAAGGTCAGAGGCAAGCACCTTCTGCCTGACCCAAGCAGGCAGGTCAGGAAAGCGACGATGGAGGATCTGAAGCAGAACATCGCATCTCTCTTCCTGACGGCCTTGCACCAAGAGATGCCCAAATTTTGGCAGAGACGCAAGTTTCTCATCGGGTGTTACGTCTACCAACCAATCAAGCCACTCCTTCCCAAGCTGGGAAACGTCCTCGGGCGTGATCCCTTCCATTTCTGGATCATGCAATGAACCCTTCATGAGCAATCTCCTTAAACCGGCAATAGTTCGTTCAAACGCGACGGAAATCCTGAACAACCCTGCATGTTTGATCGTCTCAAACGCCTTTTTCCGCTCCTCATGTCGGCTGGAGAAACACTTCAAAGGCGCGTTCTGGGCCTCATTCGCCAGTTCGTTCAGCAGAATCAGACGGACAGCACCACCCCATCGTGGTCTGCTTTCATAAACGCCGCTTGGTCCGACGGGTTCAAAAGCAAACCGTTCAAGAAAGCCAAGAACAAACGCTGCGCCTCCGTCCAACCACTCTTCTGGCGCTGAATCAGGATCAGGTCTGCCTTGGGCGGGAGAGAGACGACCTGGACTTCTGAACGCACCTCAATGCCGACGGGTTCCAACAGCATTTTCAGCGTTTCGCCGACCAGACAGTGCCAGCAAGTCTTTGTTGCGCGACTATCCAAAAGCCTCTATTCCTTCATTTTTCCCTTGTCCGAGGCAAATCGCCTCAGCGCTGCATGGATTCCAATTTTCAAAGAGCTGTTCGAGAGAAGAGACACCGATATCCCGTACCCAAAATCCACTGATGCGGCACTTGGGCCACCCGGAAACGGCATCTCCATGCCCGGATTGTCCTGGACTTTACCTCTCCAGTTTATCAAAACCCGCAACGAGACCCCACCACAATGTCTGAAACCGGGTCGGACGAGCCAAACGGAAGGGACAGGGGTCAATTTTGGACGCTGATTTCCCCTAAAAGGGGGTCATTATTGGACGCTGAAAGACACCTTTCGCCTATCTGAAACACGTTATTACAGAGTTGACCACGGCAAAGACGGTGGATGACTTTGAAAAACCCCTGCCGTGGAATGTGGACAAGCCTCTTCTGTCAATGAACTGAGCGACGGGGAGGATTCACCGCTTACCGAATTTGGTGGGATGTTCCGAGAATTCCCCTATCTCAGATTGTCGCAGCCTTTCGAAGCAACAGCAATCGAACCGGCATTAGATCCTATGCTATACCCTCTAGCATAGTCGGCGTTGTCGTACTTGCCGTGAACAAGAGTACCACGAAATTTACATGCTGTATTTATAGTTGCAGCATATCCATCTTTGTATCCGGCAGATTCCCAATCTGTCGAATCACATGACGAATTTATCAGAGTACATATAATTAAAGCAGTGAAAGTTGATGTTTTCATTTGCGTAGTGCCTCACAGGTAAGGATGAACTCAACGTGAAGCTCCCTCTTCGAGCAAACTTTTGACCTTGCTCTCCACAGGACCGGCTCGGTTCTGCAAATTCGCCCGATTCCCTATCCCATCTTGTTCCCGAATCACTTCTCGCAAGCGCACGTTCTCGGCAATCAGTGGGTGGACATCCATGTCGACGTTGCTGTTCATGAGATCGAATTTGATCCCTTTTGGCCGATCTTGTCAAGTGGAACAATCACTTTTATTCCGGTGAACGGTTACCTCATTTTTTCCCAATTGCTCCCGATCCAATTGCCGGATTCAGGGTTAATCAGGTGTTTCTCGCCGCAGAATGTTGTGCTGCCTCCATCGGCAAGAGTTCCACACCAACCCTGACCGGCAACAGTTCCATGGCAATCCTGATACGATCCTGACCTTCCACAGGACAGAATTGACACCCAATTGACCTGATACCTGCCAGAGTTCCGACCCTGTCCACAGAGGGCGACACAGTTGGTCATGCACGGTGCGTGACGCCCCGGGATTTTGGTTGCGGAACAAGGCGAGGTGTCTACATGAAAAGGCTTGTACACGGGTCCGACCCGAACAATCGCTTTCTGGCATTGTTGATCGGGGCGACGGGTGTGGTTTTCGGCGATATCGGCACGAGTCCGCTGTATGCCATGAAGGAAACCTTCGCGGCCCTGGGATCGGCACCCGGTTTCGACGAGGTCCTGGGCACGGTATCCCTCATCTTCTGGACACTGATGATCGTTCTGACCCTGAAATATCAGTTTTTCATCATGCATGCGGACAACAAGGGCGAGGGAGGAACCATGGCCCTGGTGGCGATTGCCATGCAACAGGAAAAAGATCATCGGCAACGCAAAAAAATTCTTCTGCTGCTGGGCATGGGTGGTGTGGCCCTGTTTTTTGGCGACGGTGTCATCACGCCAGCCATTTCGGTACTGAGCGCCATCGAGGGACTGGAAGTGGCAACGCCCCTGCTCAAGCCTGTCGTGATTCCTGCCACCCTGGTGGTGATCATTGGCCTGTTCGTGGTCCAAAGACATGGTACGGCCAGAGTGGGAGCCGTTTTTGGACCCATCGTCGGCATCTGGTTTTTGGCCATTGCGCTCATCGGTCTTTGGAACATTCTGCATCATCCTGAAATTTTGCGCGCTTGCAACCCGTTTTATGGTATACAGCTTTTGTATATGCACCAGGACAGGGCCCTGCCTGTTCTGGGTGGTGTTTTCCTGGCAGTCACCGGGGCCGAAGCCCTGTATGCCGACATGGGGCATTTTGGCAAGGGACCGATCAACTGGGCCTGGGGTGGCTTCGTCTTTCCGGCATTGACTTTGAACTATCTGGGACAGGGTGCCCTGGTTCTGGGTCACCCGGAAGCCATCCATAATCCATTTTATCTGGCCATTCCCACCTGGGGTATCTATCCAATGGTCGTTCTGGCCACCGCAGCCACGGTCATTGCTTCGCAGGCGGTGATTTCGGGGGCTTATTCGGCGAGTTTCCAGGCCATGCAAATGGGTCTTCTGCCCCGCATGAACATCATTCACACCTCGGAAAACGAATTTGGTCAGATCTACGTTCCAACCGTCAATTGGACACTCATGGCCGCAGTGGTTGTCCTGGTCATCGCGTTCAAGGACTCCAGCAGTCTGGCCTCGGCCTATGGAATCGCCGTCACGGGCACGATGATCATTGTGACGCTGATTGCCTTTGGTCTGGTGTTGCGGCACCTGTTTCACTGGGGGTGGCTGCGTACCCTGCTCTTGTTGGGGTTGTTCCTGATGATCGATAGCACCTTCCTGTGCGCCAACCTGCTCAAGATTGCCGATGGCGGCTGGTTTCCATTGGTGCTGGGATCTGGCATCACCTTTTTGATGTTCACTTGGCAACAGGGGCGTCAAATCGCCGGACGTGCCATTCGTCGGGAAAGCATTCCTCTGCAACCCTTCCTGCGGCAACTCGATCACGAACAAGCCTGGCAGGGAACCGGAACCGCCGTCTACATGTCCTCCAATCCGGATATCACCCCCACAGCCCTGGTCCATTTGTCTCGTCATTCTCAAATGTTGCCGGCGCACAGAATCATCCTGAACGTCCATTTTCTGGAATCGCCGTTTGCCCAGGACCATGAAAAAATGCTCGTGACCCCGCTTTTCTGTCATTTTTATCAGGTGACCCTGGGTTTTGGTTTCATGGAAACGCCAGACATTCCGGGCCGGATGCGCTCCCAACAGATTGGGGACCTCCCCTTTGTACTGGAAGATGCCATATTCTACGTCGGCAAGGCCTCTTTTGTTCCCAGTCCACAAAAAGAGATGGCCCTCTGGCGTCTGCGCCTGTATCTGGGCATGGCCCGGGCTGCGGAAAGCGCCTCGGTTTTTTTCAATCTGCCCCCGCAACAGGTGGTGGATATCGGTACGCGGATCGTTCTCTAGAAAGCCATGACGAGCCTTTCGGTCGCACAGCTTCCGGCAGCAGATCCGGACCCATCCGCCCTAGAGGCGAAGCGTGACTGCATTCTGGTCTGTGTGGGTCCCAGTCCGGCGTCGGCGCGCTTGATCCATGCGGCGCATCGTCTGGCTGGAGATTTGCGGGCAGCCTGGATCGTGGTGACCGTGGATGCCCCGGATGCCTATCCCATGGATGATGCGGATCGGCAAAGAATCCTGGATCATCTCTGTCTGGCCGACTCCCTGGGAGCAAAATCGTTGCGGCTGTCAGGCAACCGGGTCAGTGATGAAATCATCCGTTGTGCCCAGGCGCATGGTGTTTCCAGAATTCTGGTGGGCAAGCCCACCTTGCGACGGTGGCGGGATCTTGTCAGACCTTCCCTGGTCTATGATCTGATTTGCAAGAGTGGCCGGATCGACATTCATTTCATCGATGGGGCACCAGTCGCCCCATCCCCTTTTCTTGCGTTGCAGGTTCACAAGCCGGCCCCCTGGACCTGGCATCTTGTTGGGGCAATGCTTGTGGTGCTGGTCACGCTGTTGGCCTGCCTGGGACAACATTATCTGCTTCCGGCGGACCTGGTCATGATTTATCTTCTGCCAATCATGATGACGGCTTTCCGGTATGGCCAGCGACCCTCGTTGTCCACGGCTGCCCTGGCCGTGGCTGCCTATGATTTTTTCTTCGTTCCACCCACGTTCACTTTTACGGTCGGGGATGCGCAACACATTCTGACCTTTGCCATCATGTTTGCCGTGGGTTTGGTCATCAGCCATCTGATGGGCCGTATTCGTCGGCAGGAGCAGGAGGCCCGGCAACGCGAACAACAAACCGATGCCCTGTACCATCTCAGCCGGGAAATCATGACCCTGCCCGACGATACCGCAACTGCCCAGGTGATCACCCAACATGCGGCCCGCATGTTCAAGGGGGATGCAGCGCTCTTTCTGGGCAACACCCCGGAAAATCTGACTCTGGCTGCCGCCACTCCGGAAACGTTTTTTCCCACCGAAACCATGCTGGCAACCCTGCATTGGAGCTGCCGTCATGCTACGGCGGCAGGACGGGGAACGCTCAATCCCCTGGATGGAGAGATTACGGTTTTGCCTTTGATCACTTCCCATCTTTTTGGAGTCTTGGCCATTCGCACTCTTGATCCGGATTTTTTTTCCGCCAGTCAACATCATTTACTGGTTGCATTTGTGCAACAGGCCACTCTGGCCATGGATCGGGCGCGTTTGAGTCGGGAAGCCCAGGCGGCGGCACTTCTGGCCCAGGCGGAAGAGCTGCGCAATGCCCTGCTGAGCATGGCCTCCCATGATTTGCGCACCCCGTTGGCCACCATCACCGGAGCCGGCACAACATTGCGGGATGATACAGAAAATCTCGATCCAGAACAACGACATGAACTCCTGGAAACCATTTGCATCGAATCCGAACGCATGGAACGACTGGTCACCAATCTGCTGGACATGGTGCGTCTTGAATCGGGCACCATTCACCTGCATCGGGAGTGGATTCCGTTCGAGGAGCTGGTCGGTTCCGCCATGGTGCGCCTGGAAAAGCGGTATCGGGATGGTCAAGTCACGGTACAGGTGGCTGAAGATACACCTCTTCTTTATGTGGATCCGGTTCTTTTCGAACAGGTGTTGGTCAACCTGCTGGACAATGCCCTTAAATATACCCCGCCAGGGACACCCATCACCTGGACGACCACCAGCCAGCCGGAGGGCGTTCGGATTGCCTTGCATGATGCGGGCAGGGGAATACCCGCCGGGAAGGAAGAGTATATTTTTGAAAAATTCGTGCGTGGACCATCAGCGGCGGGTATTCCCGGTTCTGGACTGGGATTGGCCATTTGTCGGAGCATCGTTCAGGCCCATGACGGGACCATTCGGGCTTGTGCCAATCCGACAGGTGGTGCCGAATTTCGCATTCTTTTGCCGTATCCCCCCCAACCTCCAGTCAGCACTCTGGAAGGTCAGGAAGCAACCGGTCTGGAGAGAGCCAGATGTACTTTGGGAGGTCAGGAAACAACCGGTCCGGAGAGACCCACATGAGCGACCCGGGCATCCGAATCCTGGTGGTGGATGACGAGGTACACATGCGCCGGTTTTTGCGCACGGCCCTTTCGGTCAGGGAGTTTCAGGTCCTGGAGGCGGAAAACCTGCGCGAAGCCCGCCTGGCCGTCACGTCCCATCCGCCGGAAATCATCCTGCTCGATCTGGGGCTTCCCGATGGTGACGGCCTGCATTTTATCCAGGAAATCCGGGAGTGGAGCCACATTCCGATCATTGTCATTTCGGCGCGTGGCCGCGAGGATGACAAGGTCATGGCATTGGATGCCGGTGCCGACGACTATCTGACCAAGCCGTTTGGCATCAACGAATTGATGGCCCGGGTCCGGGTGGCATTGCGCCATGCGGTCTTGTTGCAGACCAACTGTGCGCAAGAAGCCGTGTTGACGATTGGTTCGTTGCGACTGGACCCTGGCCGTCGCGAGGTGTGGGTCAATGACCACCCGGTCACGCTCACGCCCATCGAATACCGGCTTTTGCTGCTTCTGGCCCGCAATGCCGGACGGGTCTTGACCCATCGCCACATCATGAAGGAAATCTGGGGTGTTGCTTACGCCGATCAAACCCATACCCTGCGCGTGTTCATGGCCCAACTTCGCCGCAAGGTGGAGAGCAACCCTGCCCATCCGCAACTTCTCATGACGGAAATGGGTGTTGGTTACCGCATGCGCGACACTTGATCTTCCTCAGCTTTCAGATGTTCGGCGAGTCCTGAAGGAGTGAAGCGGAAGTCACAACACCAAGCCATATTCATGCAGTTTGTCCAGCAAGGCCTGACGGGTGATGGGTTTGGTCAAATAGTCGGTACAGTAGCCTTTGAAAAATGCTTCGATGGCCGCAAGGGGTGAATCATTGGCGGTGACCATGATGATCACGGCTTCCCGGGGACCGGTCATGCCGTACTCTCTTTCCATGGCACGAATTTTCAGCAAGGCATCCAGCCCATCCACATTGGGCATCATGATGTCCAACAAGATCAAGTCGTAGGGTTTTTCTTCGTCCAGGGATGTTTCGACAAATTTGATGGCTTCTGCACCATCCGTGGCCATGTCACAAAGAGCAAATGGCGATAGGATACCGTGCAACAGTCGTCTGTTTTCAAGCACATCATCGACAATCAAGCATTTCATACGCCCCCCTCCGTTCAGAAATACCAATAAAAATTACTCGAAAAACTTGATCAGTCTATATGATCGATGCATGATTTTGCTTTGCTTTGCTTTGCTTTGCTTTGCTTTGCTTTGCTTTGCTTTGCTTTGCTTAGCGAATTTTTAGTATTTTTCATATTTTATATATCACATGTTTGACTTTTACGAAAAAACCCCCTATACAGTAAAGTCGCTTTTGGCGAAACAGTCAAACGTGGTCGTTATTATTTTTTTAATTTATTGTTTTTAAAGGTGAAAAATATGGCAATAACTCTTTCCGATGGTTCATTCGTGCGTACCCTGTGGATTCCGGTCCTGGGTTGGTCGCTGTTGGTTGTCCTGTTGTTGATCTGGAACATATGGCAGGAGCAGGATCAAACCAGGGAGATTGTTCACAATGTCGGGCAGGCAACCCTTCACAAGGATTTGGCCTTGCATCGTTGGGCTACGGAACATGGAGGGATTTATGTGGCCACGGATGATCGAACTCCTCCCAATCCATACCTGGCACACCTGCCCGAACGTGATATTCAGACACCATCAGGAAAAATGCTGACTTTGATGAACCCGGCCTACCTGTTACGCCAACTGATGGATGAAAATCCGGGGCATTATGGAATCCGTGAACGGATCACAAGTTTGAACCCCCTGAATCCGGCCAATGCACCGGACCCGTGGGAAAAGGCAGCCCTGGAGGCTTTCGGAAAGGGGCACAGAGAGGTCCAGGAGATTGTTTCAAGTCGGGAAGAGTACCGGTTTCGACTCATGCACCCCCTGATCGTCGAAAAAAGATGTCTCCAGTGTCACGGTCACCAGGGTTACCAGGTGGATGACATTCGGGGTGGGATCAGCGTGGCGGTTCCCATGGCTATTTACAAAAACTGGGAGATAGCGACTGTCCGCATGATGGTGCTGTCGCACACTTTTTTTTGGATTCTCGGTTTGGCAATCATCGTTCATTTGACCAGACGCAGTTTTCAGCGTGTGCAGGAGCGGGATGAGCATCAGAAAATGCTGCAAAAATCAGAAACCCGATATCGACGCCTCATGGAACTGGCCGGGGACGCCATTTTTGTGGCCGATGCCAAAACCGGCATGATTGAGGAGGCCAATAAAATGGCTGAGACTCTCCTTGGAATTCCTGTGGAAAAAATTGTCGGCATGCACCAGTCCGATTTGCATCCACGAGAGAACGGTGTTGATTATGCGGAACAATTTCATCATGCTGTCCAATCCGGGTACAAGGTTGAGGATTCGTTCATCGTCGATGGCCAGGGCGATATCATCCCGGTGTCGATCCATTCCGGGGTGATCGATCTGGGGGATCGGAAAATTATTCAAGGAATTTTCCGGAATATCCGTCATCGCAAACAACGTGAGCAACGACTCAGGGAACGTGAAATCCATTTGCGTTCGATCCTGGAAAGTGCCATGGACTCGATCATTATCATCGACGCCTCAGGCCGGGTCACCGAGTTCAATCCCGCAGCAGAGGCTTTGTTCGGGTATGCGAGGCATGAAATCGTTGGCAAGGAACTGGCCGATTTCATCGTGCCGTCGGAACTGCGCCAAACCCACCGCCAGGCCATGGCGCGGCTTGCCGGGAATCCTGAATGGAACACGGTCAAAAGAAAAGTGGAACTGCCGGGTCTGCGCAAGGATGGACAACGCATCGATCTGGAACTGAGCATCATTGCCACACCCTGGGACGGAAAGCCCCATTATACAGCTTTCATTCACGACATTACCGACCGGAAACAATTGTTTCGCTCCCTGCATGACACGCTTGATGTGGCAGAGTCCACCAACCGGGCCAAGAGTGCCTTTCTGGCCAACATGAGCCATGAAATTCGTACCCCCATGAATGCCATCATCGGTCTGACCGATCTGGTGTTGACGACACAACTGGCCCCGGATGAACAACGCCGCAATCTTGAAATTGTCCAGCAGGCTTCCGCCAACCTGCTCTCCCTGCTCAATGAAATCCTGGATCTTTCGAAGATTGAGGCGGGCAGGTTGACATTGGAAAATGTCACCTTCGATATTGGTCAACAAATCGAGGCTGTCTGTGAGCGGCTGGCCATTCAGGTGCAGGCCAAGGGTTTGGAGTTCTGTCTCCAGTTGGCGGATGAATTGCCTGCCACCGTGCGCGGGGATCCCCTGCGCCTGCAACAAGTCATCACCAATCTGGTCAACAATGCCATCAAGTTTACCGAGGAAGGTGAAATTGTGCTGCGGGTGATCCCCGCCGATGCGGTACCTGGTTCAGACCCAAAACAGAGTGGCATCCGGTTGCATTTTTCCGTGGCCGATACCGGGATCGGTATACCCGGGGATAAGTTGACGGCCATATTCGATCATTTTACCCAGGTGGATGAATCAACCACCCGCAAATATGGCGGCAGTGGTCTGGGACTGAGCATCTGCAAGCATCTGGTGGAGATGATGCAGGGCAATATCTGGATTGAAAGCGAACTGGGCAAGGGGAGTGTGTTTCACTTTACGGTGCAGTTCGATCCGGATCCGGGAGTGGGGGATGACAGGCCGGATGTCTCCAACATCACCGGATTGCGCGTGTTGTTGGGAGATGGCCATGCCACCAATCGGGCCATTCTCCGGTCCATGCTTGCCGGGTGGGGGATCGAGGTCGATGTGGCGGTCGATGGTGTTGACCTGTTGGCGCGGCTCGATCAGGCCGGGAGGGCACGGCAACCTTACGATGTGCTGCTGCTTGATCATCGTCTGCTCGCTGCGGATGAAACCAGTTTTGCCGCCATGCCCCACCATCCAGGGTGGCGTGGCACGAGTGTGGTCATGCTGCCATCCCAAATGAGCATCGATGCATGGACACATATCGACTGGCTCCAAAACGCACTTGCCATCAAAAAACCGGTTCAGAGGCTGCGCATGTTGCAGATGTTGCACCAGGCCACCGGCAGGGCGTTTGTCACCCCGGAGAGTGCGACCAGGAAATCTTTCAAAATCCAACGCAGCACACTGCCCCTGCATCTCTTGTTGGTCGAGGATCAGGTCCACAATCAAAAACTGGCCACCATGATTCTTGAACAGGCCGGTCACCGGGTGACCATGGCCGCTGATGGTCAAGAGGCGTTGCATCTGATGCAAGAGACTCTTTTCGATCTGGTTTTGATGGATCTGCACATGCCCAACATGGGGGGAATCGAGGCGACACAACGGATTCGCCGGGGGACCACCGCGACCGTCGGCAATCCTCGCGTTCCCATTGTGGCGGTTACGGCGAGGACCTCCTCCGGCGATGAAAAAGCCTGTCTGGACATCGGCATGAATGGCTTTCTGCGCAAGCCCTATCGCGCCAGGGAGCTGCTTCAGGCCATAGAACCGTTTACCAACCGGCGTGTCCCACCCCCAGCCAATCCTCACCCAACGAAAAAACCCGCCATTCTCAAACCGGTGGAATCAGATCCGCAAACCCTGGCCAGGGATGTTGCAATATTCATTGCCGAGACACCAGAGCGTCTGAAAAGTTTGGCTGTTTACCTGGAAAAGCAGGATGCCACCCAGGCCGAAAAGGAGATTCGACACCTGCGCACCACAGCCGAAAATGTCGGTGCCATACGGGTGGTCACCAGCGCCATGCGCCTCAAGGGCAATGTGGAAACCTTGGATTGGGAAACAGCACGGCAAATATTCCAGACCCTGGAAGATGCCATGCAACAAGCCATCCAGGCTTTGGTGGAACGCAAGGAGATGCTACCTTAATTGATATTAAATATGGTGACTCCTGCCTGACAGGCCGCTTTACGTAATTTTTCATCCAATGTTGCCAAAGGAAGGCCCTCTCGTATCGCCAGGTCCAGATATGATGCATCGTAGGATGAAAGGCCGTAAATCCGGGAAATGTCCAAAATGTTTCTGAAAATTCTTTGTGGTGACTCTTGAATGATTCGAATGGGTAAATTGTTCAAGAGGATGAAAAACCTTTCGGAATCAGCTTTTTGAATGATTTTGCGTTTTTCAGCTCGGGAGATGACGTTGGTAACTTCCAAAGGCCATATACCTGGAACAAAGGCTTCTTTGTCCAGAAGCGATTCCAGGACCATAACGACATAATCTCCCCCCTGATCGTTGAAACACCAGGCAATAGAGACTGAATTGTCCAGCACGAAACCAGAAGTCACAGTCAATCCCTGCCGTCTTCAATCAACGATTTCAAAGAAAATTGGCCCAGGGTGTGATTGGTTCGGAATTCTTTCAATGCCTTAATAGCAGCTATCCTGTTTATTTTAAATTGTTGATCAACAGGTTGCATCATTGGTAAATCATGTTTGGTGGTCGTGGTTTTCTCGTTTTCTGCGATGCAGGTTTTCATTTTTGTCTCCCATGGGATGAACCCATCCTGAACAAAGTTTGTCCTGTATTCTGTCTTGCTGTCTGCACCTGACAGGAAATATTTTGCCATCATCAGATCCACCCATGTTTTGGTCCAGAATGCTCAATGCATCGTGACCTGCATGTTGAAGCAGGATGGTTACTTCTGAAGGAAGATTTTCGTCAACCTTGAATCTCATGCTACAACCTTTTGTTTGAAATCGATAATCCTTTCCCTGGCAAGGTCCGCTGCATAGGCTGTTGCAGCACAAATGGCTTCTTTGGTAAGGGATGGGTAGCTTTGCATGATCTCATGATGCGACAGGTTGGCGGCCAAGTTGTCGAGGACTACGGAAACCGGAATCCGGGTTCCACGAATGCAGGCTTGGCCGTGGCAAACGTTTGGATTGGTGGCAATATGATCACGCCAATTCATGACCGGTCTCCTATTGGCAAAATTTTTCCCCCTTGTCGGGAATCGGCATCCTGCCATGGTCCCTTGCAACACCTGATGAATCGGTTAGCATGGAGGCATGCAAGAGCGTTACTCTCGACAGATGATTTTGCCCGAGGTGGGCGAGGCCGGTCAACGGCGTCTTGGGGCGGCGTCGGTGTTGATTGTGGGTGCCGGGGGGTTGGGTGGACCGGTGGCCTTGTTTCTGGCTGCCTCCGGGGTGGGACGTTTGACGCTGGTGGATGGCGACCGGGTAGAGCTTTCCAACCTGGGCCGGCAAATCATCCACGGCATGGATCGGCTCGGCCAGGCCAAGGTCACCTCGGCGGCCACGGCAATCCGGGTACTCAATCCAGACATTCGGGTCGAAACCGTGGATGGCTGGGTCGATGACGACAATGCCGCCACCCTGATTGCGGCGCACGATGTCATTGTGGATTGTTGTGACAATTTTTCCACGCGCTATTTGCTCAATGCTGTCTGTCATGCCGCCCGGCGCCCCCTGGTGACCGGTGCGGTTTTGGGTTTCGAGGGACAGGTGACCCTCCTGCGTTCGGGACTCGATCCGACTTCTCCCTGTTACCGTTGTCTCTATCCCGAACCGCCGACAGCAACAGCCAACCCGACCTGTGCCACGGCGGGCGTCATCGGTTCCCTGGTGGGGGTGGTGGGATCCTTGCAGGCAACCGAAGCCCTGAAGGTTTTGCTCGGTGTGGGTTCCAGCCGGGTCGGCGCAACCCTCCTGATCAACCTGCTGGAAGGCATCTTTCACCAGGTGCAGGGTGTGCGTCTTCCGGAGTGTCCGGTATGCGGTGCCGGATGAATTTTTCCAGAGTTACCGGTGGGCAATACCGGGTGCCTTTGCCCGGGGATGGGGGGATACGTCTCCGGTGTCTGGTCCTCTGCGGGATTTTTTTCGCAACAGTCATTGTGGCTTCTCTTGTGCCGACTGGCGGCCATGCCGACGAAGTGCGGGTTGCGGTTGCCGCCAATTTTCGGCGCACTTTTCAGGACCTGGCGGCGCGTTTCCAGACCGACCAGGACCATCAGGTCGTCACAAGTTATGCCTCCACGGGCAAGCTGTATGCCCAGATTCATGCCGGTGCCCCGTTTCATCTTTTTCTGGCCGCCGATACGGAACGCCCGGAGCGGCTTTTCGGGGCAGGGCTGGCCGTGGATGCGGGCCAGGTCTATGCCTTGGGGCGTCTGGTGTTGTGGAGCCGGGATCCGACCCGCCTGACCGGTCATGGCGATTTGGCCGCGTATACCACATCCTTGCGCCGCCTGGCCATGGCCAATCCGGAAACAGCCCCCTATGGACGGGCCACCCGGGAGGCCCTGCGCAAAACCAATCTCTGGTCAACGCTCTCCGGGCGTATGGTCTTTGGGGAAGATGTGGGGCAGACATTGGCGTTTGTCGCCAGCGGCAACGCCGAGGTTGGATTTGTGGCCTTGTCCCAGGTGCAAACCATGGCCCGGGAGGGAACGCCGGGCAGTTGGTGGGAACTGCCGCGTGACATCTACCCACCCATTGCGCAAAAAATGGTCCTGCTCAAGAATGGCGCTGCCCAGCCTGCGGCCCGGAAACTGATGGAATTTCTGGTTTCGGCTCCGGCCCGGGCGTTGATTGCCCAGGGTGGTTACGATCTGCCGTGATTTTTTCCCTCCTCACACCCCAGGACTGGCTTGCCATCGGGCTGACCTTGCGTCTGGCCATGCTGACGGTGGTGATTCTGCTGCTTTTGGGAACGCCGTTGGCCTGGTGGCTGAGCCATGGTCGTTGCCGGTGCAAGGTGCTGGTGGAGGCCCTGGTGGCCATGCCTCTGGTGCTGCCGCCAACCGTCCTGGGTTTTTACCTGCTGGTCCTGTTTGCGCCCCAGGGATGGTTGGGCAAAACCTGGCTGGGGGTGACCGGGGAAACCCTGGCCTTCAGTCAGGCCGGTCTGGTCCTGGCCTCGGTTCTCTATTCGTTGCCGTTTGTGGTGCAGCCCCTGCAACGCGCTTTCGAAAACATGGGTCGCCAACCCCTCGAAGCGGCCTGGCTTCTGGGGGCATCCCCCTGGGATGCGTTTCGCAGCGTGGCCATCCCCATGGCGCGTCGCGGATACCTGACGGCGGCAGTCCTGGGCTTTGCCCATACCCTCGGTGAATTCGGGGTGGTGCTGATGGTGGGCGGCAATATTCCCGGTCGCACGCAGGTTCTCTCCATCGTGATTTACGAACATGTCGAAAACATGGCCTATCTTCAGGCCCATCTCCTCTCTGCCCTGTTGCTCGTCACCTCCTTCATTTTTCTGTTGTTGATCTATGTCATCAATCGTCCTGCCGATCCGGAGGCGGCATGAGCGGGTCGTTTGCCATTCGCTGTCACCTGCCAAGGCGTCATTTTTGTCTCGATGTGGCGTTGGTCATTCCGGCTCAGGGGGTGGTTGCCATAACCGGTCCGTCCGGGGCCGGCAAAACCACCCTCTTGCACTGGATGGCCGGTCTGGAAAAAGGGGGGCAGGGCCTGTTTGGCTGGCAGGAACACATCTGGCAGGATGATGCCCGAAGAATCAACATTCCCCCGCATCAACGGCGGATTGGCCTGGTGTTCCAGCGCCCCCGGCTTTTTTCGCATCTGAGCGTGAAAAAAAATCTGCTTTATGGCTGGCAGCGCACCCGGCCCGCCGAACGGCGGATACAACTGGACGCGGTGGTTGCGACTCTGGATTTGGCCATGTTGCTGGAGCGTCGGCCAGAGACCTTGTCCGGTGGCGAGCGGCAGAGGGTGGCCCTGGGACGTGCCCTGCTTGCCTCGCCCCGGTTGCTGCTCATGGACGAACCCCTGGCTTCCCTGGATACCGAAAGCAAACATCGCATTTTGACCATGTTACGGCATATTCAGCAACAATGGTCGTTGCCCATCTTTTACGTTACTCACCACAGGGAGGAGGTCATGCAATTGGCAGAGTGGCTGGTGTGCATGGCAGCCGGGCAGGTGACAGCAGAGGGGCCTTTGCAGGAATTGGTTAATAATGAAAAGTACTAAAAGTGGTTGGGGGAGTCTGAGGGGGAGGCTCCGCCTGCCCCCTCAGCGGGGGTTTGGGGGCAGCGCCCCCAAAAAAGTTGCCCATCCAAATATGATGCTCATCAGACGGATGAACATGGAGAACGGTCCAGATCAAAATAATCCAGAATGAAACAGGCCACCCGTTCTGGATCATCCAGGGGCAGAAGGGGCATTTCCGCAGAAACGCCGGGCGGTGGGATGTCACAGGCGATAGCCACCACCTGCCGCAGGGGTCGATCCGAAAATTTTTTATCTGCCCCAGAGCGATAAAGGGCAATTTTGGGGTGGGCGTGATCCATATACCCCTCGATCAGGACCAGGTCGTGTCCGGTCAAGCGGGCAAGGTACTCCTCCAGGGTTGGTGGCGTACCGCGTGGTTCCTGGATCATGAACCACAGGTCAGGCCCTGCAAAAAGCACGCTCGCAGCGCCGGCCTGTCGAAAGCGGTGTGTATCCTTGCCGGGAATGTCCGGGTCGGTCGCGTGGTGCCCGTGTTTCAGGGCGGCCACCCGCAACCCCTTGGCGTGCAAGGCGGCAATGACACCCGCCATCAGGGTGGTTTTTCCGGTACCGCTTGCGGCGGCAAAGCCCATGACCTTCATGCTGGCCAACCCAATCTTGAAACCGGTTGATGATGATATCCTTGCATGTTACCATCCAGATGGTGTGTAAGCAATTATAAATTACGAATGATTTTTTTGCAGCGTTTGTATTTTGCGCGGAGGTTTGGTGATGCTTAATAGATTATATGTGAAAAATTTTAAAAATTTTCGCGATGCGGAATTAATATTTGGTCCTGTAACAGTATTATTGGGTACGAATGCTTCCGGAAAGAGCAATATTCGTGATGCCATGCGGTTTCTTCACGGTGTGGGTCGTGGATACTCTTTGGTAGAAATCCTTGGTGAAAAGTGGGGCCAGGGTGGATATCTGGAGTGGCGTGGTATACGTGGAGGAATACGAGAAGCTTGTCTTGGGGGAGAAGATTATTTTCATTTAACTGTATTTTTCCAATATCTTTATTATAATATTGCTGTTTATATAGGCCATAAAAGGAATTTGGGATCGCCCATGATTATAAGAGAGAATATTTCAATACGTAATGATGCAAACCAATTTATTAGTATATTTAATACAATCAATGGTATCGATAAAGATGACTCTCTAGGTTTTAATTGGCAAAATCAGATACAGGCACAGGTTTTATTTTATAATTCTGAACATGAGATTGAAAAAAAACAAATAAATTTTCCTCGGAATCGGCCTTTGTTAAGTCAGATTCCCGAACTGATTGGTGTTCCAATAGAGGTTCAACAAATTTGTAATTCTGTTCTGCACGATCTCCGCTCCATCCGTTTTTTGGATTTTGACCCGGAAGCCCTGCGGCGTCCCTCTATCCCGGGACAATTGATCCTCGGTGACAAAGGAGAAAATCTGTCGTCGGTTTTGCAACATCTTTGCAGCCAACCCGATACCCGGGAAGCCCTGTTGGCCTGGATTCGGGAATTGATTCCCATGGAAGTGACCGATTTTCTTTTTACGGGCAATCAGGAGGGAAAAATTCAATTGACCCTGGTGGAAGCTGGAGGGCGACAGATTTCTGCCTACAGTGCCTCGGATGGCACATTACGCTTTTTGGGTGTGCTGGCCTCCCTGATGGGGCCGGATATGGCCAAGGTCCACTTTTTTGAAGAGCTGGATAACGGTATCCACCCCACCCGCCTGCATTTGCTGCTCGATATGATCGAACGGCTGGCCGTTTTACATGACAAACAAGTCGTGATGACGACACATTCACCCCAACTGTTGCATTTGCTCTCCCCAGAATCTCTGAAACATGCTTCTCTCGTCTACCGGCACCCGGAGATCCAGGAGGGCAAGATCATTCCGGTTCTCGATATACCGGATATACGCACTGCCCTGGAACAGCAGGATTTGGCACGACTCATGGCCGGTGGCTGGATGGAAGATGCCCTCCACTTTGCCGACAACAATCTGGAATCGCCCACGGTCGAGAATGATCTAGAATGAATATATTGATCCTGATCATCGGGATTGTTTGTCTGGGTACATGGGCGGGCGGTCACCGCGTGCAGGCCGAAGAAACGGCACCGTTTGCGACACAACCCACTCTTGAAGAGTTGCTGGAACAAGGCAATCAGGCCATGCAGCAACGGGATTGTTCCCGTGCCATTACCCTCCTGACCCAGGCTATTGCCAGAAATTCCCAACACAGCGAAGCCTACCTGCAACGGGCACAGTGCTGGTCACAACAGGATCGCCTTCAGGAGGCACTGGCAGATGCCCGGCAGGCCGTGGTGCTGGCTCCAGACAACATCTCCGCTCTGAATTCATTGGGATGGTATCTGATTCTGACCCGGCAATGGGCAGAGGCTCGCGAGGTGTTGCAGCGCGGACATGCCCTGGACCCCTGGGAGATGGCGCTGACGGTCAATCTGGGCCATGCCTGTCTGTTGCTGGGCGATGCGGCGACGGCACGCACATACTACGAAAAAACCATACCGCTTCTGCGCTCGGACCAGGAGTTCCAGGAGGGTCCGGCAGGCGATTTTGTCCTGTTCGGCAAAAACGGCTGGCAGCCAGAGCAGGTTGCCCGCGAACTGGCCTGGATGCGCCAGGCCTTCGCCGCCATGGCCCCACAACGGGCGTTGCGGGAGGAGATGCGCCAGAAACGGCAGGAGATTGCCCAACTGCTGCGGGACGACAAACCCATGGATGCTGCGCAATATGCGGCAGCTCGGCAGGAAGCCATGCAGCTTGCCACGACGACCCTGGCCAGGTTCGAACAGGCCCTGGGTCCGGAGCATCCCGATGTGATCTTTCTGCTGGATCAGATGGCATGGCTCCACGGGCAACAACTCCAGTACGCCCAGGCGGAAGACCTCTACAGGCGCGTCCTGACCCTGTTTGAAAAAGCCCTGGGTGCCCAACATGTCCATGTCGCAGCGACCCTGTCCAACCTGGCCCGGATGCTCGACAAGCAAAACCATTCGACCGCAGCGATCCCCCTCTATCAGCGTGCCGTGACGATCCAGGAAAGGTTGCTCGGGGTTCATCATCCACAGGTCGTGCAGCGTTGGCATGATCTGGCACGGTTGGCACTCGCCAACTATGAGTTCCAACAGGCGGAACAGATCTATCGGAATCTGCTGGAGCGGCAGGAGCGTGACCTGGGGGCCAACCATCCCGAAGTGGTCACAACCCTGCAAGCCCTGGCGGCAGGCTATGATACGAGTCATCGTGCTGACGAAGCGGAACAGACCTATCAGCGTGCCCTGAGTGTGGCGGAAGCCGCCCATGGCTCCTCACACCCGGGCATCGTCACCAGCCTGCTGCATCTGGCCAGGTATCATGTTGCACGCTTTGCCTATGACAAGGCGGAACCGTTCTTTACCCGTGCCCTGCGAATCGAGGAACAGGCTTTTGGTCCCGAGGATCCCAGGGTGTACGGGATCCTGGTCGCTGTGGCCGGTTTTTATCGGCAGAACCATAAGGAAACCCAGGCCGCTGCCCTGTACGAACAGGCGTTGCGCATCCGGGAAAAGCAGCATGGCCCTGACCACCCCAGAATCGTCCCTGCCTTGCATGATTTGGCGGATGTGTATCGCATGGAGCGAACGCAGTACATCAAGGCGGAGGCGTTGTACAAGAGGGCGTTGGCCATTCTGGACAAGGATGGTTTTGTCAGGCGGCACAGCCTTGCCCGTGTCCTGCAAAACCTGGCCGAACTGGCGACACAGCAGGAGCATTGGCCAGTGGCGGAAGCATACTACAAACGTCTCCTGACCATCCGGGAACAAACCCTGGGACCGGAGCATGCCGATGTGGCCGACACATTGTTCGGATTGGCGCGGGTCCTTGTCAAACAAGTCC
The DNA here is from genome assembly GCA_015228935.1 of Magnetococcales bacterium. Classification (NCBI taxonomy): domain Bacteria; kingdom Pseudomonadati; phylum Pseudomonadota; class Magnetococcia; order Magnetococcales; species Magnetococcales bacterium. The sequence continues at coordinate 234,447 of JADGCO010000001.1, forward strand.
ACCCGGAGGAGGCGGAACCACTCTACCAACGTGTGTTGGCGATCCAGGAACGTTCTGGCAAAAACAGCAGCACACACGCCATGCGTGAATTGGCGCAACTGTACAACGCCCGCAATCAGCCAGATCTGGCGGAGCCATTGTTCAAGCGTGCCTTGGCAGTCGATGAAAAAATTTTTGGCCAGGATCGTGCGATTCTGGCCGGTCAGCTTGAGGAATTGGCGGAATTTTATAGCAAATACAACCGTTATGACGAGGCTGTAACATTGCTGCAACGTGTACTGGCGCTGGAGGAAAAACAGTATGGCAAGGATAGCATAATCCTGGCCCGCAAGCTGATGGCGCTGAGCGTGGCGCTGTATCGATTGCAACGGTATGCGGAAGCCCAACATGCCACCGAGCGGTTCAATGTCCTCATCGAGCAGAAATACGGTCCGGACGACCTGCGGTTGGCCCAAGGCCTGAGTCACCTGGGTGTGACATACATTGCGCTGCGGCAGCATGCGCAGGCCGAAGCGTCATTGCAACGTGCCCTGGCCATTCTTGAGAAGCGGCACGGTCCAAACCATCCCGATGTGGCCAACGTTTTGCAAAATCTGGGTTTTACCTATTTTGTCCAAAACCGGCATGCCCAGGCCGGCCCCTTGTTTGAACGTGTCGTGGCCATTCTGGAACAGGTGCATGGCCCGGAGCATGCGGCCCTGGCCGATCCGCTCGGTATATTGGGAGTCGGACATGTCAAACAGTATGAGTATGCCAAGGCCGTTTCCGTGCTGGAACGTGCCCTGGCCATACGTGAAAAAAGTGTGGCATCCACCCAGGCTGACCTGCTTGACCTGACCACCATCCTGAACAACCTGGCGGTTGTTTACGACAGGCAGGGCAAACATGCCAAGGCGGAGGCCCTGTACAGCCGCAACCTGGCCAACCTGGAGAAAATCCACGGTCCACAACATGTGAAGCTCGGGCTGGTCCTGAACAACATGGCGGCGATGTACAGGGAGCAAAGGCAGTTCGCCAAGGCGGAACCGCTGTTCAAGCGCGCTCTGGAAATTTATGAGAAAACAGAGGGTCCGGAGAGTCTCGGCGTGGCGCGGGTGTTGCACAATCTGGCAGCGCTCTATAACGATCATGGCCAACCCGGGGAGGCGGAGCCATTGTACCGACGCGCCCTGGCGATTCGGGAACAGAAACTCGGATCCGAACATTCCGACGTGGCAGCGACCCTGAGCAATCTGGGAGCATTGTATGCAGCGCAAGGTCGCCATGCTGAAGCGGAACCTCTGTACAAACGTGCCCTGGAGATCCAGGAACGCACGCTCGGACCGGATCATCCCGATGTGGCGATCAGCCTGAACAACCTGACCAGGATTGACGAGGCGCAAGGCAAATTGGATCAGGTGGAAGCGTTGCGGCTCCGTGCGCTTGCCATCTGGGAAAAACGCCTGGGTCCGGACCATCCCGACGTGGCCACTGGTTTGAACAATCTGGCCTCATGGTATGAGAAACAAGGGCGGTACGAAGAGGCGGAACCCCTGTACGCCCGTTCCCTGGCCATCAAGGAAAAACAACTGGGACCGGAGCATCCCGACGTGGCGCTGGCCCTGAACAATCTCGCGCACCTGAACAAGACGCTGAGTCGCTACGAGCAGGCGGAACCCCTTTATAAACGCGCCCTGAGGATCCGGGAGCAGCGGGAAGGAGATCACCCCAATGTGGCTGTCACGTTGAGCAATCTGGCCTCCCTGTATCAAACGCAAGGTCGTCTGGAACAGGCGATTCCCCTCCTGGAACGCGCCCTGGCCATCCAGGAGCGCGTGTTCGGGCCGGAACATGAGAGCGTACTCTCCATGCAGAGCAACATGTCCGCCTGGTTGGATGCGCAAGGTTTGACCGATGTGGCAATTGCCTTGCAGAAACGAGTGTTGACGAGCCGCGAAAAGCGTCTGGGGCCACAACATCTCGATGTTGCCATCAGTCTGGACAATCTGGGCAGCATGCAGGTCGGGAAGGGACGACATGGTGCAGCGGAACCCCTGTTGCAACGTGCCCTGGCGATCCGGGAACACCTTCTGGGTCTGCAGCATCCAGATGTGGCCATCAGCTTGAACAATCTGGCGGGATTGTATCAGTCATGGTTCATCACCAGTGCCACGCCTGAATATCTGGCCAAGGCGGAACCCTTGTTGCACCGTGCCCTGGAGATTCTGGAACGACAGTGGGGCACGGATCATCCGGTTGTGGCGGGCATTCTCGGCAACTTGGCCACCCTGGAGCTGCTGCGGAAGCAGCCCCGTCAGGCCATGACCTGGATGACACGCAACATGCGGAGTACCGATGCATGGTTGGAACGGGTTCTTTGGGGCAGCAGCGAAAAAACCCGGCAGGCTTATCTGCGTCATGACCAGTCTCAGACCGATCTGTATTTGACGGTACTCTCCCGGTTGGCGGATGCGTCCATGGCCCGCGAAGCGATGCTCTACTCCCTGCATCGCAAGGGGTTGTTGCTGCGCGTGGCCGCAGAGGTCAATGCCGTCACCCGCAGTGCCGCGCAGCCGGCTCTGCGTGAAAAGGCACAGACCCTGGCGAGCAGGAAAAAAACCGTGGCGCAATGGCAGTTCAGCGGCATGACGGACAAGACACGGCTGACGCACCTGCAACAGGAGATCGACAATCTCGAAGCCGAATTGGGCAAGGAGGTACAGATCCTGGGACGCAACCGGCACCATGTCGAACCGGAACAGGTTGTTACGGCGTTACAGCCTGGTGAAGTCCTGGTCGATTTTCTGGTGTTCCACGAAGTCGAACTGCCGCTGGCTGGTTATAGGAGATGGCAGGTCATGGCCATCGTGACCGATCCGCAGGCCACGCCCAACATGCGTTTGGTCACCATTGGTCCGTTGGAGCCGATTGCCACGTTGATCAAAACCTATCGGGAAACCATGGAACAGGCCGCTGCCGGCAGGACCATGGATACCCTGGCCAAGGCACTGCATGTTGTGCTTTGGCAACCCCTGGCACCCTTGTTGGCGGACAAGCGAAAAGTCTATCTGGTACCGGATGGGGCCTTGCATCTGTTGCCTTTCAAGGCACTCATGGACGCACAGGGACGGTATGTGGGGACCACCACCCGGCTTGTCACCCTTTCCTCGGTGCGGGATCTGGTTCTGCCCCCCCTGACCGGTACAAGTACCGCCCCGGTCGTGGTGGCGGCACCGGATTATTTTGCCGGCCTGCCGGAGCCGGCAGAAAATGGCACACGTGGCACGCGCACCGGTGGCATTCGTCTTTCCGACATTTATTTCGATTATCTGCCCGGTACTTTGAAGGAGGGGCGTGCGTTGTCCGAACGGCTGCGTCAACAGCAGACGCCACCCATGTTGCTGACTGGTACCGCAGCCAGCGAACAGGCGGTCAACCTGCTGGCGGCACCCCGGATTCTGCACCTGGCGACCCATGGCTTTTTTCTCGATACCCTGGTACATCCCACGGAGGTACCGACGACACCCATGCCCACAACCCAGCGCAGTATGACACGGTTCGACCCCCAGGCAGCCACGCCGCCAGCCGCCCAGGCGTTGGCCACCACTTCTGCCGCCAAGGATGCCACGCCGCCAGCCGCCCAGGCGTTGGCCACCACTTCTGCCGCCAAGGATGCCATGCTGGTGGTCGCCGATCCCATGAACCGTGCCGGTCTGGCATTTGCCGGGGCCAATGCCGGTGTGCAGGGGATCAGGCAAAGCGACGGGACCGATGGAATCCTGACTGCCGGGGAAGCCGTCAACCTGAACCTGGCCGGTACCGATCTGGTGGTGCTGTCGGCCTGTCAGACCGGCATCGGCGATGTACGCAATGGTGAAGGGGTCTATGGTTTGCAACGCGCCTTTCAGGAAGCCGGTGCCAAAGCCGTCCTCTCCACCCTCTGGAGCATCAGCGACGATGCCACCATGGCTTTCATGCAGGCATTCTACGACCATGTTCTTCGCGGCACCCCACCACAGGAGGCTTTGCAGACCACGCAGCACGCCTTCATCGACCATCCCCGCTGGCGGCATCCCTACTTTTGGGCACCATTCGTCCTGGCCGGCAAGGATCAACCTGCACCCTGAATGCTGCCGCTCAACCCAACAGTGACGGCAACTTGAAATTCAATGGAATTTCATGAAGATCTACCACGAGGCGTGATTCAAGGCCTGTTCGGCCTGTTTCAGCCAGAGGGTTTTTTGTTGCAGGTCCTGGCCGGCGATTCGGCTTTCCCGGCGGAGGCGTTCCAGGTCGTCGCGGGTGGTTTGAATTGCCTGGACCCAGGCATGAGTACTTTTGCGGCTGGTGCTTCGTCCGGGGTCGGTTTTGAGATCGCGTCTGGTTTCTTGTTGGGGAATGCCGGGACTTGCCGGTCTGGGGTCGGATCTGGGATCACGTCTGGCTTCTTGTTGGGGAATGCCGGGACCTGCCGGTCTGGGGTCGGATCTGGGATCACGTCTGGCTTCTTGTTGGAGAATGCCGGGACCTGCCGGTCTGGGGTCGGATTGGGGATCGCGTCCGGTTGCTTGTCGGAGCTGGTTGGTGCCGGTTGGATGGCCACTGGCCATGGCCAGTTGGCGGCGGGTGATCAGGAGCTGGCGATAGGCGGCATGGTGTTGTTGAAAGACCGTGCGGGCCTCGGACACGGCACGCTCCAATTGTTCGATGCGCCTGGACCAATAGGTTTTGGGCATGAACAGGCGTTGCAGGGTCTCCAGAAAGGTGTCCCGGGCGTAAATTTCCGGATCCACTTCTGGAGCGCCACTCCTGGAGCAGCCGACCAAAAACAAAAACAAACCCAAAATGATCCATGCAGGATGCCAGGAACGGGAACGGTAACCAGGGTCGCAACCGGCATCACTCGGGCAGACGGGCTGCATATTCATTGAGCTTGTTGCGCAAGGTGCGGATGGAGATACCCAGCAGTTCGGCGGCACGGGTACGGTTGCCGGCCACTTCGTTCAGGGTGCGCCGGATCAGAAACTCTTCCATCTCGCGGACAGTGGTGCCGACAGGGAGGTGAATATGTCCGTCCTCGTTATCTGCCGGGGCAACCCTGGCCTCTTCGGTGATGGTCGGCTCGATCATCAGATCGGACGGCATGATCTCCCTGCCTTCGGCAACCAGCAGGGCACGCTGGATGATGTTTTCCAGCTCCCGGACGTTGCCCGGCCAGTGATAGGCCTGCAACACACTGATGGCTTCACGGGAGAAAGCGATTTCGTTGCGTCCCAGCTCGGCAATGAAGCGTTGCCGGAAATGTTCGGCGAGGAGGGGAATATCGGTTTTTCGTTCCCGCAGGGTCGGCATCAGAATGGGGAAGACATTCAGGCGATAGAACAGGTCCTCCCGAAATTTTTGTTGGGCCGACCAGGCCTTGAGGTCCCGGTTGGTGGAGGCGATGACCCGGACATCGATTTTGATGGTACCGCGGCTGCCGACGGGATCCACCTCTCCTTCCTGGAGGACGCGCAACAGTTTGGCTTGCAGGTTGAGCGACATTTCCGAAATTTCATCCAGGAGGATGGTGCCGCCATGGGCCTGCTGGAATTTTCCCTTCCGGTCGGTGAGGGCACCGGTGAAGGCCCCTTTGATGTGACCGAACAGCTCGGATTCCAAGAGATTTTCCGGCAAGGCAGCGCAGTTGATGGCGACGAACGGTTCTTTGTGGCGATCTGAAACCTGATGGACATAGCGGGCGATCAGCTCCTTGCCGGTGCCGCTTTCACCCTGGATGAGGACCGTTGCCTTGGAAGGGGCGACCCGGCGCACCTGGTTGAGGAGCTTTTTCATGCTGGGGTCGGCGGAGATCATGCGCCGCCCGCGCCCGAGTTCGGGATCGAAATATTGATTGGCGAAACGGTGCAGGGTCTCCTGGAAGGTGACATCATCGATGGGGAGCAGGAGATAATCGGCGGCACCGACGGCGATGGCATTTTGGGCCTCGTTGACGTTGCCTTTGACGGCGGCCACCAGGATGGGCATGCCCCGGAAGAGGAAGGTCAGTTCCCGGACCCCTTCGAGGGGGTCATTCAGGGTTTCGACCGCCAGGATGATGAGACTGGTGGGATGCCGTTGGGAGAGATGGGCCTTGGCATCGGCCACGGAGAGAACGGAGACGGGATTGAATCCGGCCTGACGCACCTGGGCGGTCACGGCTGACCACTCGCGGTTGTCCCGACCAATCAGCAGAATATCCTTGATTTCAGTCATGGTGTCCTATTCCACCGCCAAACTCTGGACCATTTTGAGGTGCTGGGCATTTTCACGGGCGACACGCGCCCAGGAACTTTCCGGATCCAGGCGGGAGGCTTCCTGGAAGGCTTTTTGCGAAGCGGGCAAATCTCCCTTTCTCTGGAGGATATCTCCAATCCGCATGTGCGCCAATGCCTGAACTTCCTTGTTGGTGGATTCGGCGGCAACACGCTTGAAAGCGGGGAGGGATTTATCGTCGCCCTGCCAATCCTGGAGAATGGTGGCGTACCAATAATAATCGCGGCCATCCTGCAAGGGTTTTTCGAACAGGAGTTTTTCCAGGGTGCTGACCGCCTGGGGGAAGCGGCCACGGGCTGTGGCAGCCATGGCCAGCAGCCGGAGTCGGCGCTGTTTTTCGTCGGGGTTGAAGACAGATTCCGGGAGATTTTCCAGGAGATTCATGATGTCGTTCCACTGTTCCTTCTTGGCGAGACGCCCTGCCTCGGCCAGAACCACCCGGGCGGCTGGCGGGCTGATTTTTCTGAGGGCACTGCCATCGGCTTCGGAGGTAGCGGACATTTCCGATGATTGCTTCATGGAAACGAGAAGTTGGGTAAATTCGGCGGCCTCCGGGAGTTTGTTGTCGGCCAACAGGGGAGGGACCCGTTCGGGAATGCCGATGCGCAGCAGGGCCTCGGCCAGAAGAACACGCGCCCGGTCAAAATCGGGTTTGTTGCGCCAGTCGGAGCCATAGGTTTCCGCCAGGGCGGCGGCCTGCTCGGGGCGTCCGGATTCCAGGGCCTCGGACATGCCGGTTTCCAGTATATTTTTCTTGAGAAGGTTGGCGCGTTTGATGATGGTGCCCCGCGAGGAGAGAACCAACAGGTGGTTGAGTTTGGCCATGGCTTCCGGGAAGCGTTTGGCTTCGCCGAGGAGCAGGGCCTGGGAAAATTCGGCCTCGGTCAGTGCGCCGGGCAGGGGTTTTTCGGCAATGATGGTGTCGAGGTCTTTCAAACGTTCTTCCAGGGGACGTTTTTCATCCATGCGAATCTTGTAGATGCGCTGCCAATACATGGCCTGGGATTTGGGAAATTGCAGGGCCAGGCGCTGGAAGGTTTGTTCCGATTCCTTGATCTTGCCCATTCTGCGGTTGATGTCGCCGATGCGCAGCAAGGCCCATGGGGCACGGGAGGCATCCCTGGGATAGTTGTCCAGGAAACGGATGTACATGTTGTACGCCTGGGGAAAGCGCCCGCTGTTGAAATAGATGTCGGCCATCTCCTGGAGGGTGCCGGGCCGGTTGGCCAGGAGGGCGGCATATTCCGGTGCCAGGGTATCCAGGATGGCAGCGGCCTGGTCGTCATGGGCCTGTCTGGAGGCGAGGCGGGCCAGGAGAAAATAGGCGTCTGCCTTGTTCTGTTCGCTGGATGGTTCCATGGTCAACGCCAGGCGCAACGTTTTCTCGGCATCTTCCCAACGCTCGATTTCCATGTAGGTACGACCGCGTTCCAGGAGGACTTCGGGGGCGTTTTTGGGCAGGTTGGGGTCGAACATGATCGCTGCAGCGTTTTGATACTGCTCGGCGTCATTGAAGGCGATCAACTGTTGCAGACGCAGTTTGGCGTAGTGTTTCGTGTTGGGATGACGTGCCAGGATCGATTCGATTTCATCCAGGATGACGCCGGGTTGCCGGTCGAGATGGTCGGCCAGGGAGAGTTTGTACAGACGGACGACTTCCTGGTTCGGTGATTGGGGAAAAACCTCCAGAAGGCTGGTCAGATAGGCCCTGGCCTGGGGAAAATTTCGTTGCCGTTCATACTCCCTGGCCTTGTCGAAAAAATAGGCCTCGTCAACCGGGGTCTTGGCCAGAATGACTTTGGCGGGGGGATTCTCGAAAACCGGGTCGGCCAGGCGATTCAGGGGCAGAACCTTGCCTTTGGCCAGGGCTTCCATGCGGGTGGTGAACAGTTTTTGGGCTTCGGCTTCGCGGGTGGGGATGACGACCTGTTTGGCTTCGTCACCCGATTTGATGGCGCTTGCCTCGCGACCACTGGAGGCTTTTTCCCGTATTTCCACCACGAAGAGTCCGGCCTGGGGTTCGGCATAGAAAAAGGCCTGCCCGGCGTTTTTATGCAGCGACAACTCCATTTCCACATGTTTGGCAAAGGGGTAGTCGAGGACTCTTTCGATCAGGCCGCTGGGTGCCGGGGGATGCCAACTGGGGGCTTCGGAGGCCCCGGCCCATACCAGTTTCAGAATACCGGCACCGTAATCGATGCTGGGATTGACCGTGACCGGACCGGTGACGGAAAAAATGGCCAGGGTTCCGTCCCGACCCGGGAGGATGCGTCCGCCCAGAATGGAGACCGGCCCGGTGGGAACCGGGCTGACAGGTCGCTCGATGCCGAGGCGGTAGATCGGCGGTTGCGGTGCGGCTGTTTCGGATCGATTGGCAGGCTGCCCCACGATGCGGCCATGAAACTCCAGGAGTGGTTCCTTCAAAAGAAGGGTCAGGTAGAGTCCCATTTCGTCGTCACGAGTCTCTTCGACCTTGATTCCTTCGACGAAAACCGACTGGGCCATTTTTTTCGTGTCGTAGGGGAGGGTACGGAGGCCGGGAATGGTGATTCGCAGGGTTTTCGGGTCAAGCAGTTTCAGTGACGGTTCTTTCAAGCCGGCACGCAGGGGGAACGAAAAAACATCCCGCCGACCATTTTCCTCCACGCTGAGGGTCATGGTGGCGTGGGCGGTGCGCGGCAGGCAGCCGATCAGCAGAAAGACCAGGATCAGGAGGATGCCGGTCCTATTTTTTTTCCAAGCGTTCAAGGCCCTTCTTCTTGATTTTTTCCACCAGGGTGGTACGGTTGAGGTTGAGGAGGCGGGCGGCCTTGTTCTTGTTCCAGCCGGTGCGTTCCAGGGCATTGAGAATGAGCTGGTTTTCGTAGGTTTCAACTTCCCGGTTGAAATCGGTTCCACCTTCTTCCTGTCCTTCGTTGTGGGATATGGCAAAGGCCGAGGCAGGAATGGGGTGGTCGTCATCGGTATCAATCTCCTGATCCTGCATGCGTATGGGAAGATCCTCCACCTGGACCTCGCCATCACACAAGACGGTCAACCGTTCCATCAGGTTTTGCATTTCCCGCACGTTGCCCTTCCAGACATAACCGAGAAACATTTGCTGAATTTCCGGGCTGAACGTGATTTTGGTCCGGTTCTGGATGCGGGCAAAATGCTCGGCAAAGTGATCGACCAGCAAGAGAATGTCTTCCGGGCGTTCCCGCAGGGGAGGGACATGGAGGGGCACCACATTGAGGCGGTAAAAGAGGTCTTCCCGGAAATTGCCGTTGGCGACTTCTTCTTCCAGGTTTTTATTGGTGGCGGCGATGACGCGCACGTTGACCGGAATGGGGGTGACGCCGCCCACCGGTTCCACGATTTTTTCTTGCAGGACCCGCAACATTTTGACTTGCAGTTTGGGACTCATGTCCCCAATTTCATCCAGGAAGAGGGTTCCGTCCTTGGCGGCCTCGAAGCGGCCCTTGCGGGTAAAGGCTGCGCCGGTGAACGATCCCTTGACGTGGCCGAACAGTTCCGATTCCAGCAGATCCTCCGGAATGGCTCCGCAGTTGACCGGGATCAGGGGACCCGTCTTGCGATGCGAGCCTTCGTGAATGGCTCGGGAGATCAATTCCTTGCCAGTGCCGCTCTCTCCTTGAATCAGCACTGTGGCGTCGGTGGCGGCGACTCTTTCGATGAGCTTGAAAAGCCGCCGCATGGACGGCGATTGTCCGATAATGCCGTACACGTCTCCTCCTGACAGCGATAACGTCCTGTTGATACTCCAGTTTGAGCCACGATTGCCGAGGGCAATCTGTCAAAAACCCAACATTGTCAAAAAACCAACAAAATAGTAAGCCAAAAACGGGTCGCACAACAAGCCCGACTCAAATGGATGTCAAAAAAAAAACTCCTTGCAACCTGTCTCTGTTCATGAACCCATACTGCTCACCTTGATGGACTCACGTTCTGGCTTGCACTCAGGTCGAGACACACCATGCCTGTCAAAAAATTTGCTTCCGGAACTGCCCGGTCGCGTCCACTATCCCTGGGCCGTTTGATTCGGCGCGAAGCCAAACGCCTGCAACGCTCGGGACTCTGTCATGCCAGCGGCATGCAGGATCCTTTCATGGAGGCCGAATACCTGGCATGTCATGCACTTTCCGTGCCATTCGAGACGGCGGCGGATCATTATTCCCGGTTTGTCAACAGGACCGAAGAAGAG
>JADGCO010000001.1:245042-258146 GCA_015228935.1 Magnetococcales bacterium
CCATTCGAGACGGCGGCGGATCATTATTCCCGGTTTGTCAACAGGACCGAAGAAGATGCCGTGACCGCCGTGATCGATGTGCGCATTCGTGAACGTTTGCCGGTTGCGTACATCACCCACGAAGCCTTTTTTGCGGGTCGGCGTTATTATGTGGACGAACGGGTCCTGATTCCCCGATCATGCATTGAAAATTTTTTTGACGATCCAGAGGGGTTTTCACCCTGGGTGGATCCGGCACGGGTCCGGCGTGTCCTGGATCTGTGTACCGGCAGTGGCTGTCTGGCCGTGGCTCTGGCAGAAATGTTTCCACACGCAGCCATCGATGCTGCCGATATCTCACCTGCCGCTCTGGAAGTGGCCCGGATCAATCGGGACCAATTGGGATGCAGGGAACGAATTCGTCTGTTGCAGACGGATTTGTTTCAAAATCTGGAGCGGGAGTGTTACGATCTGATCGTGACCAATCCCCCGTATGTTCCCCAGGCCACCTTCGAGGCCTTGCCCAGGGAATATCATCATGAACCGGCCATCGCCTTGCGGGGAGGGGATGACGGATTGCTTCTGGTGGCGGCGATTCTTGCCCAGGCATCGGACCATTTGACCCCCGGAGGTGTTTTGGTGTGCGAGGTGGGTGATGAGGTTGAAGAGATCATGAAAATCCAGTGGCCGGATCTGCCCGTGGAGTGGATTTTTTTTCATTTTGGTGCCAGCGGGGCGTTTGCGATTCGCCGGGAAACCCTGGCTTCCTGGCAGGAGCGACAGCGCAACAGGTGACCCGTGTCTCGCGAGTTGATGGTTTGGTTATGCGACAGGTGCTGCAAAGCCGGCGCAGCGCAACAGGTGACCCGTGTCTCGCGAGTTGATGGTTTGGTTATGCGACAGGTGCTGCAAAGCCGGCGCTTGTCGAGTCGCGGGTTTGGTCACATGTCGGGCATGGCAAGCCGGCTGGTGAGCAGTCCCTGGTCAGGATCCGGAACGGATGGAGGCGCACAAGGTTGTGCGGGAGTGGATGTTTGATATGGTATTCAACAAGTCACATCGGGATCATCCGGCCCTGCGCCTGTTGATTTCCGTTCTGACCAATGGCGTGAAGTATGTTTTTGCCCGGGATGAGGCTCGACAAAAGGAAGTCGAACGGATTTTGAAGGAACTGGCCAGAGGAGTTCCCGAAGAGGACTTGGAACCCCGGTTTTTGGAACCGTTGCGTCTGGTGGCACGTTGGCTGCGCGAAAGCGCCGAAGAGTGGGCCAGGGCCGAGCGGTTCGGCAAGGAATCACAACGGGAACTGGCCGATTTGGGTCAGGTTGGCTTGTCGGCGGATCTGGTCTGGCTGTTGTTGCAGGGTATCGGCATCCTGGGGCAGGGGGAAACCTGGATCGAGGATGGCATCCGGGATTTTCTGCACCGGGTTCAGAATGTTGGGGATCCCGTATTCATTCAGGATCTGGCCGGTTTCTGTGATCGGGTCATCCAGGAAGGCGAAAAATTGCATCAGGCCTGGCAGAAGGAACGGGAAGCCTTCGTCAACCTGATGGCGGAAGTGGCCGGGTATATCCAGGAGGTGCGACGCCAGACAGGAGGGTTGGACCAAAAGCTCGGAGGGTCCATCGAACGTCTGAAAGGATCCAGAAGCGTCACGGATCTGGTCGAGCTGCGTGAAATTCTGGTCCGCGAAGCGGAATCTCTCAAGGCCCAGACGCAACATGTCTACCAGCAGTTGTCCGAAAGCCAGCGCCAGTTGCGGGAGACCCAGGAGATTCTGACCAAGGTTTCCTGCGAATTGGCGCAAACCAAGGTGGAAAGCCTGACCGACCGCCTGACCGGGGTTCCCAATCGCCGGGCACTGGATCAACATCTGGAACGGGAAGTGGCACGCAGTCTGCGTCATAATCTTCCCTTGTCGCTGCTCATGATCGACCTGGACCATTTCAAAAATGTCAATGACAGCTACGGCCATCCCACCGGGGACAAGGTCCTCTCCGCCGTGGCCGAACAGACCCGGGGTCAATTGCGGCAATCGGATTATCTGGCCCGGTTCGGTGGGGAGGAGTTTGTCGTCATCCTGCCGGAAACCAATCTCGAATCCGCCATCAACACAGCCAATAAAATCCGGCATGAAGTGGCTTCCCTGCGCTTCAAGATCAACAATCAGCATCTTCAGGTCACCGCCAGTTTCGGCGTCTGTTCCCTGGTGGATTTTCTGGCAAAGGATGGAGCAGAAATGCAGGGAAAATTACCCGGAGCCGGTGAACAGGTACGCTGGTTGATTGAACGGCTTCTGGAGTGTGCGGATCTCGGCCTTTATCGGGCCAAGGAACGGGGACGCAACCGGGTGGAAACCGTCTTGATGAGCGAAATGGATATCAGCCTCGGCAAGGAATTGGCATCGCCCGATCCCGGCTTGAAACCCAGGGCTGGGTAACCGTGGATTGCAGCCGACATGCGCGTCATGAAACCCATCCCCGGCTCCCTGCAAAGTGATTTTCATTATTGTGCGGAGGTCGTGCGCGGGCATCCGGAAAATTTTCCGGTAGGTTCCTATCTGTGTCCGCGGCGTGTGCGTCCGTATTTGCATGCGGTGTATGCCTATGCCCGCATGGCCGACGATTTTGCCGATACCCCGGGGCGGGAGATTGGCGAACGTCTGCAACTTCTGGATGACTGGTCCAGGCGTTTGCGGCAGGCCGAGACGGGCAAACCGGATCATCCGGTTTTTCGCGCCCTGGCCCACACCTTCCAGGCCACGGGCCTGCCGACGCAACCTTTGTATGAACTGTTGATTGCCTTTCGGCTCGATGTCACCAACAAACGCTACGATACGGTCGAACAATTGGAGGACTATTGTCGCTATTCAGCCAATCCGGTCGGACGGGTGGTGTTGCATTTTGCCGGGGTTGACCAGCCTGAAGGGGTGCGGTGGTCGGATGCCATCTGCACGGCCCTGCAATTGACCAACCATTGGCAGGATTTGGGGCTGGATCCCTGGAAGGGACGCCCCCTCTATGTCCCGCGGGAAGAGATGGAACGGTTCGGGGTGGATGAAAAATGGATCCTGGAACGGCGGTTTTCTCCATCTGTGGGCAGTTTGATGCTCTACCTGGTGGAAGAGACACGCCGCTTGTTTCAGGCTGGAGATGCGCTGGTCGATCTGTTGCCCTGGCCGTTCAATCTGGAACTGGCCGTCATCTGGCAGGCCGGCATGGCGGTTTTGGACAAGATCGAGCTTGCCGGAGGCAATACGTTGCGGATGCGGCACCATCTGGAGGGCCGGGACCGGACGGGATGCCTCCTGCGGGCCGTGCGGCGGGTTTTCTTGTGACGCCAACCCGGTATTGCCAGGAGTTGACCCGTCGCTCCGGTTCTTCATTCCACGACGCCATGCGCCTTTTTCCGGCACCAAAACGGAGGGCCATGTATGCATTGTATGCCTTCTGCCGGTCGGTGGATGATGTGGTCGATTGCTGTCAGGATCCGGTTGTGGCCCGTCTGGAACTGGATTGGTGGCGGGCGGAAGTGGCGCGCACCTTTGCCGGTGTTCCGCAACATCCCATTTCCCGGGAGTTGTTGTGGGCGCACTCCAGGTTTGATCTCGATCCGGCTCCCTTTTTCGCCATCCTCGATGGCATGACCATGGACCTGGAAGGACGGCGCTTTTCCACCCTGGCCGATCTGGAACTCTATTGTTGCAAGGTGGCCGTGGCCGTGGGTCAGGTGGCGATGCGCATATTCGGTTTGGAAAAGGCCTCGCTCCACGCCGTGGAGGAGGACCGGTTTGCCCATCATCTCGGCGTGGCCTTGCAGTTGACCAATGTCTTGCGCGACGTGGCCGAGGATCTCCGCATGGGCCGGATCTATCTCCCCCTGGATATGTTGCTGGAGGCGGGGATTGCCCCGGAACGCCTGCTGGCCGGAACCTGGTTGCCGGAGCTGCAAGGGGTCCTGGCGCGTCTGGCAACCGTGGCAACAGAACATTTTCAACAGGTTGACCGCTTGGCCTCCACCATCGGACGGCGCAGGATGCGCCCGGCCCTGGCCATGGGAGCCATCTATCAACATTATCTGCACGTTTTGCAGATGCGCCATTTCAATGTCTTTGAACACCCCGTGACCCTGGGTCTCCTGCCCCGCCTGTGGATTTCCTGGAAGACGTGGTTGCGCGAGGGGTGATTCTAAACATCTTCAATCTTTTTTCAGTTTCTCGACGATCATCGTTATTACAACGGACAAAAAAGCGATAGGCAGGTATGTTATCCGTGAAAGGCCAGCGAAATTTCCCTGACAAGTTCCGAATATTTTTTCAAAATACCATCGGTAGTGAGTAGATATGCGGGAATGGACTGTGCCTGTGCCACCAACATGCGGTCAAAGGGGTCACGGTGATACCAGTCCATGTGAGAGATGGCATAACAATGTACTGAAAATACGGGCAACTCGATAAATCCTGTCTCAAGCGCCAAGCCATGAATATCCTTTGGCTCGAAGTCAAATGTTACCCTGCCAAGAGAACGCTTGATGGCAATCTCCCATATGCTCGTTGCACTGAAAAACACTGTACAAGAAGGATTTTTGAGAAATATTTGGATGTTGGCAGGAAGAACAGTAGGGTTGAGGGTTGCCGCAAGTAAAACATTAGTATCAAGAAGTGCTTTTTCCATGACATTTTATTTTCCTGTCTCAAACATGTGCTGGATCTCATCGTTATGCAGAGTAGAAAAATTTTCAGGCATGGTAAAGCGACCTTGGCCAATGCCGAGTTTACGGGGTGTTTTTTCGGGCAAAGCCAATGGAACTAAACGCGCTATCGGCCTGCCGGATCGGGCGATCAGGATTTCTTCACCAGAGGCAGCCTGGTCAACAAACCGGGAAAAATGTTTCCTGGCCTCTTGCATGTTGATGATTTGCATCACAGCCTCCTGATAAGATGATATTTTCCTGGAAATTTCAGGAATCCATGCCGATGTAACCAAGCGAATGCTATATACTTTTTCCATGGGCAGCAATAAGAATAATTCAGTCACTCTTGCCTCGTTCCCAGTATCACATTCTCAGTTATTTTGCTTGTGGCCTCGGTAAAGTCCGAATCCATGGCCACAATCTCCCCCTTCTCACCATCATCGATTGAGGGCTTGGCAAACCGGGGGCGACCATCTATGCCCTGGGTATTCTGGAAGACGTGGTTGCGCGAGGGGTGAATTCCATGAGATATCTTTGTTACCATATTTTGCATTGATTATTACTTAAAAAATTAACTATTTCTTCGTACCCTTCTTCTGTTGCCTGCTTATAATCGATACCAACAATATTCTTTAAGGATTCAGGGATTTCGCAATCGTCTAACAGGATGGGAACATACCTCTTATCTTCATTGTAAGGGTCGCGAAAATAGGCTATATTTTGCTCCATTTTCGTCCATTCCGATTTAATATAATGACAAGATAGGGCCAATAAGCACACGCGAGAATCCTTTAAGCCATTTATAATATTCTGTTCTATTTGATCCCCTGGTTTGCATATCCAAGTATCAAGCCATACTTTAAATTTATCTCCTCTGAGACGTTCTGCCAGCTTGTTGATTACCTCCTTGTTTTTGCTGCTGTAGCTTATAAATACATCGTACTTATATTGGCGGTTATCATTATCTTCATGATGTTCGCGTGCATACCAATGTTTGCCAGCAGTCATATTACTGAAATCTGGCAATTTAATGCTGTCGCTAAAATCAAACTCAACAAATTCGATAGTATCCTGCCATTCTTCCTTATTTTCTGGAAGTGGAATCAGGATATCTGATTTTTTATTTTTTATAACAAATTTTATACTTTCTTCCGGTTCTTCCTCGCGATAAAATGAAATTATTGCTTTATTGCCACCACCTCCTTTTACAACATTCTCAATCTTCATGTCGTAGAGAATTTTTTTCTCAATGATTATTCCTTTATTTCTTAAATCGGATTTACTAAACGACATGTTGACGCTTTTCCCTTTAAGATATCGCAAAATAAATTGTGCTGAAACACTTCTTTTTTTATGTAGTTCTAATTTATTTTTTAGTGATTCGTTTAAATTTTCAAAAACTCCCATCTTTTTTAAGTCATCTCCATTAAATCTATCTTCAAAAGCGGGTAATAAAAGCGTAAATTTCTTGGATATTAAGCCTATTTTTTTATAATAATCGTCTGAAAGCTTTTCAATTTCATTAATTAGTTCTTTTTTGCTATTCTTGACCAGACGATTACTATTTTTATTAATTATGAGATCGGCAATACGAGCAATCGACACGCCGCCATTATCAATAATGCTGTTATCATAAAATTTATATTCTTTGGTTAACTTTTTATATATATCAGTATCTTTAATAGCGTTATATGCAAGCCAACGGACAGAAACATTTATTTTAAAATATATAGATTTTTGTTTTAGGCTATTTTTTTCTAATTTTATATTATTCCTTACTAACATTTCGTCTGTTATTATTGGCTTTTTTTTCAACTTTGAAACTCTATTGTCGATTAATGTTTTTTGAATTCCTCCTCTCAACTCCATACGTTCTAAATCCAGTCCTAGATCTCTAACTTCTGTGTATATACCCATATTTATTAACTCTTCAATTGTGAGAATATTTATTGGATCTCGAAGATTCACTGTATGTTCTTCAAAATACTTATTTTCAATTTCCCTTGGAAATGAAAACACATTCCCTATGCTGCGTTCAAGTAATGTTTGTTCACCGTCAATATCAGTATATTTCATGTACCAAGCAAGAAAGTGATCCGGATTAAAACGCCCAAGTTTAGCATTATTAATCATGATTATCATAATTTTAATAGGAGGCATCCGTTCTTTATCTGTTGAGCTTTCAATTAATAATGATAGAGCATCAGCTATAATTATTGATTGAAGAATATCAAGCTGGTCCTGACTTGCTTGTGTAAGATAGTCATTAATATTAACGACATTCTCATCATTATCATTCTTGAGTAGCTTGTTACGAAACGTAGATAAACCACCATAGCCTTCATTACTTTCGACGTACCATTCATGGTGGGTTAATGCGGCCATGGCATCGTCATTCAGGTTGCCTTGATTTGCTTCCAGGAGGAGTTGAAATCCTTGCAAAGTATGTTTTTGAAAATCTTTTTCCTGTTCTCCAATCAATTTAATCTCACATTCCAGCAAATTTTTTGCAACATCTCTTTTTCCAACATCATGTAAAATAGCTGCCATGACGCTGCGAACTATCTTTTTTTCACTCCAATTTAAATTTTTTCCTAGATCCATAACGTTGCATCCGGTATTTAAGCTGTGAAAAGCAGATCCAGAATGATATGTATTAAGTTCAGTTAAAGCTGAAACAGCCATTGGATTAAATAAATCCAAAGCATCTTTCACTCTTCTCTCAACAAGAATCTTTGTTTCATTCAGATTTTTAATGGTTTCTTTTTTATTATCATTTGGTTTAGCGATGCTATCGATTATATCGAACATTTGATCAACATATTTGATAGTCTCAAAGATCACCTTAGCAAACAAATGGTGGGCCTTAACCTCTTTTATCCCAATATTTTTCAAGCCGTTGATCAGTTCTTCAGTCAGGGGAAGACCACGAGTGGCCAATACGATTTTTGCATGTTCTGGATGGCAGACATTGTCAGACAATACCATTCCATGTTTCAGATCATCGCAATCAATCGAATATAGCTTACCTTCATCCATACATATTGCCCCACAAAAATTACTATGAGCTTGCAGGATACGTCCACAATGGGAGTCAGCTATTAAATGTAACTCAACACGCCATTATAGATTATACAAGTGTTTTCGCAAGTTATGATAACTGTAAGCAATTGTAGTTTTTATGCATTTCATAAACTATTGACAATTAAAAATTTGCACCGAATGGAGTGAGATGTGGGCAGATTCACTATCCCTTGCAAGGGGCAAATTAAATAAAAAACTTAGTCAATAGTAATTTTATATTACAATCCAGTGCGTACTCCACTTCATGGGATCTTGGATTGCAACAGATCCAGAATTTTCTGGAAATCCAGGCCTTGTTCGAGGGTATCGGCCAGCCGGTCAAATTCGCTGTCGCGGCGCTGGGCCAGATCGATGGTTTGGGTTGTGTTCAGGCCCGCCCAGGCGAGAAGGGTCTGGCAGGCGTCGGGTTGATCAAACAAGCCGTGCAGATAGCTGCCCAGAATCTGGCCATCGGCGGAGAGGGCACCGTGGGGTTGACCATGCAAAAACAGGGCAGGGGTCTCCAGGGCCGGACCGTGGCTTTGGCCCATATGAATTTCATAGCCGGCCACGGGGGCATGGTTGCCCATGGCGAGGTGACCGGTTGTGTTGAGGAGTGTTTTATGGGGCTGGAAACGGGTGGTCATGGGGAGCCAGCCCAGGCCGGGTTCCGAACCGGGCATCCCTTCGATGCCGTCGGGATCTTCAAGGGTGGTGCCCAACATTTGAAAGCCGCCACAAATGCCGATGATCTTGCCGCCATAACGCAGATGGCGTGTGATGGCGGCTTCCCAACCATTCTGGCGCAACCAGGCCAGATCGGCCCGCACGCTTTTGCTGCCAGGCAGAATGATCAGATCGGCACCGGGAATGGGTTGCCCTTTTTCGCCCCAGAGTAATTCAATGTCTGGATGCAGGCGCAGGGGATCCAGATCGGTGTGATTGCTGATGCGGGGCAGACGGGGCACCAGGACCCGAAAACGGGATTCGGGGCCGGCTGCCGTCGGGATGGGATCACGAAAAAAACTGTCCTCGGCAGCCAGATAGAGACCGGGCAGAAAAGGCATGACGCCCAGGACCGGCTTGCCGGTCCGGTTTTCCAGCCAGCGCAGGCCCGGCTCCAAAAGGGCCGGATCCCCCCGAAACTTGTTGACGATAAAGCCGTGGACCCGATTTTGTTCGGCAGGGGTCAGGAGTTCCAGGGTGCCGACAAACTGGGCAAACACCCCGCCCCGGTCGATATCCCCCACAATCAACACCGGACAATCCACCCGTTCGGCAAAGCCCATGTTGGCCAGATCCCCTTCCCGGAGGTTGATTTCGGCGGGACTGCCGGCTCCCTCGATGATGATGACCTCAAACCGGTCCCGCAGCCGTTGGAAGGATTCCAGGGCATGGGCCATGGCGCGGGGTTTGAAGGCGCGATAGGCCTGGGCATTGAGATTGGCCACGGGTCGCCCCTGGACAATCACCTGGGAGCCGATATCGGAGTTGGGTTTGAGCAGGATGGGATTCATGTCGGTGTGAGGTTCCAGACCACAGGCCTGGGCCTGAACCGCCTGGGCACGACCGATTTCACCGCCATCGATGGTGACGGCACTGTTGAGGGCCATGTTTTGTGGTTTGAACGGGGCAACCCGCACCCCTCGCCGCCACAAGGAACGACACAAGGCCGTTACCAGAAGGGATTTTCCGGCGTCCGAGGTGGTGCCCTGGATCATGAGAATGGCGGCGCTCAGGGGGGCATCTCCAGGTGTTCTTGGAGATCGTATTTGTCGGCATAGCCCCGGGGGGTCACCATGATTCCATGTCGGGTAAATGTTTGTTCGTTGCCGATCAAAACAGTGGTCTGCATGTTGATGGCCTGAAAATCCATCTTCTCCAGAGTGGTCAGGGAAATTTCCTGACGGTCACGACAGGCGGCGGTGACCAGGGCCACCGGGGTGGTCGGGAGTCGATGACGCAAAAAAATGTCCCGGGTGCGTTCAATCTGCCAGGTGCGGCGGCCACTTCTGGGATTGTAGAGGACGGTGACAAAATCGGCGCTGGCGGCGGCTTCCAGACGTTTTTCGATCCGGGGCCAGGGGGTCAGCAGATCCGACAGGGAGATGGCGCAAAAATCATGGGTCAGGGGTGCCCCCACCAGGGCGGCACAGGCACTCAGGGCGGTGACTCCGGGGACCACTTCAAAGCGGACTCCGGTATCGGGCTGCCAGCCGGCATGAAAGAGCATTTCCAGAAGCGGTCCGGCCATGCCATAGATGCCGGCATCGCCCGAGGAGACCATGGCGACCCGTTCACCGGCCATGGCCAGCCGGCAGGCCTCGGCGCATCGATCCAGTTCCTGACGCATGGGGCTTTCGATCACCCGTTTGCCCACCAGGAGATCGGCCACCAGACGCAGATAGGTTTTGTAGCCGATCACGACATCGGCGGCGATGATGGCCTCTCTGGCCCGGCCAGTCAGGTGTTCCAGGGCACCCGGACCCAGACCGATGACGCTCAGGGAACCACGGCGGGTTTCAGGCATGGGACTCGACCTCCACCAACGGACCATGGGCTACGGCGATGGTGACATTCTTGCCATCTTCGCCACGATAGGTATGTTTGGCCACCAGGAGAGCATCGGGTTCACGTCCGGTCAACAGCAAGACGGCGGCTTCGGCAACCGAAGGGGTCCCGACATGGGCCAGCACCATGGCCGAAGGGTGCGGCACGGTCACCCGGGACAACTGCGCGGCAGTCAACAGACGCAAGGGTACCCCCAAATCACCGGCCACGGCCAGGAGGGCTGGTTCATCCCCTTTGCGGTCCAGGGTGGCCAGGGTGATCACATCTTCCAGGTACAAGCCATGGGCTGTCAGCACTTGATCAAGGGCGGTGGTCAGGGTGACGAGGCTGGTATCCCGGTCACAGCCGATGCCCAAAACCAGGGGTTCTCCCTGGCCGGGCGGGGGACGATACACCACCAGACGCCCCTGCCAAGTGGTACGTACCGCATCTGGAAGCGGGCGCTGGGTGATCCAGAGCAAGGCCTGATGCCGGGTGGGATCGGCCTGGGATATCCCTTTGATCTCCTCGATATGGGGTGGCCAGGGGTGCCATTGCTCCCGCCAGCGCCGGGTGCCGCTTTCCTGGAGCAGGGCCACCGGATCGCCATTGACGACCCGGGCGGCAACCCGGGTGAGGGTGTCGGGATCGCTCTCCATCTGCCAATGCCACGCCCGTCCCAGGAGATCGATGGCCGGCAAACCGGCCAGGTCCGATGCCGTGGTGATGACCGCCGTGGCGGCAAAAAATTCGGCCAGATGTCGGGCATGGTCATTGGCCCCTCCGACATGCCCCGAGACGACGGGAATGACAAAACGTGCCGTTTCATCAATGGCCAGAACCGCCGGATCTTCCCGCTTGGAGCGCAACGAGGGTGCAATCAGACGCACGACGATGCCCAGGGCGGCAAAAAACACCAGCGGATTGTACGTGCGCATCAAGTCAGTCATGTGTTCGCGCAAGGGGCGGGGCAGGACCTGATCCGGGGCAGTGGCCATATCGGAATTCAGGACAAACAACCGGGCCTCAGGCCACAGTTCCGTGCGCAGACGGAGGGCCTGTTCGGCACCGCGCCGGGTGACCGCCACCAGGGCCGGTTTTTTCATGGCAAGGCATCCCGTTCGACATCACGCCGGGTGATTGCCACCAAAACCGGTTTGTTCATGGCAGGAAATTCATGATCACCATCACGCCGGCGGCCAATCGCCACCAAAGCCGGTTTATTCATGGGGAGGAGTCCTCCTGTCCGGCATGGATGATCAACAAGGAGAGATAATGGACGGATTGCCCCCGCAAGGCAGCCACCTGACGCACCACCCGTTCTTCCGGTGCCCCGGCCCGCTCGACAAAAACCGTTCGCTGCAACAGGTGGCGCTGGTCGAGCAGGTCGAGCAGGGCATCCAGGACCGGACGCACCTTGAGCAGCACCACGGTTTGAAAGTCATCCAGGACCCGGCCAATTCGTTCCAGGCCGGCGGTGCCGGGCAGGATGGCCAGGGTGCCTTCGCCGGCACAGAGGGGTTCCCCCTCCAGGGCGGCGGCGGCCAATGGCGAAGAGACGCCGGGAATGATGGTGACTCGAATGGCGGGGTCCAGGCTGCGCACCGTCTGCGACAGGTAACCGAAGGTGGCGAAAAACGACGCATCCCCCTCGACCAGAAACACGACATCCACCCCTTCCTGCAACACGGCCAGGGTTTTTTGGGCGGCTGCCTGCCAATGGCGTGCCAGGGCAACCGGGTCGCGGGTCATGGGAAAATCCAGGGGGAGCGTTCGCGCCGGTTGGGCCAGACCCGTGCGTTGCACCAGGGCCAGGGCATAGCTTTCGCCATCCCGACGGCCCACCGGCCACGCCCAGCAGGGTGCCTGTTCCAATGCTCGCCAGGCGGCCCGGGTGATGAGTCCGGGATCTCCCGGCCCCAGTGATGCTGCAATCAGACGACCACTCTGTTTCACAACGATTTTTCTCCGATTTTTACATTAAACTGCGTCCAGAACACGATGCGCGGTATCGAAAATATACATGATTTGCGGTCCCGGGCAATTTTTTATACCCACCCGCAACGCCATGCGTTTCAGGTAACCCGGGCTTTCCGATATCCTGAATTGACCGGGATTCAATATTGGCCCCATTTTCAAACAGGAGATTGCCTCGTGTCCAAGACGATCCATTCAGGAAGTTGCCATTGTGGCAAAGTGCGTTTTGAAGTGGCGGGGGACATGCACCAGGTCAGACGTTGCAATTGTTCCATTTGTA
This sequence comes from Magnetococcales bacterium, assembly GCA_015228935.1. NCBI lineage: Bacteria > Pseudomonadati > Pseudomonadota > Magnetococcia > Magnetococcales > Magnetococcales bacterium. Next base: position 257,587 of record JADGCO010000001.1, read on the forward strand.
CCAAAAAGGGCGTCCTGCATTGGCGTGTCTCTGCTGAACAGTTTACCTTGCTGAGCGGCAACGATGCGCTCACTTTGTATCAGTCGGGAACCCGTATCGCCAAGCATTTTTTCTGTCGCTATTGCGGAATCCACCCTTTCAGTCATCCCCGGAGTGCGCCCGACATGTATTCCATCAACGTCCACTGCCTGGATGATGTGGATCTGGAACGGCCTGCCTGGAAGGAGGAACATTTTGATGGAAAAAACTGGGAGGAAGCCTTCAAAAAATCGATCGGATCCTGATTGAATGCTGATTCCAAATAATTGATTATGAAAAGACCGGCAACCGTTTGCCATTCAGTTTGAGAAACAATCTTTTTACAATGATCATTGCTCTTTGTTGCCTGATAGGGTATCCCAACTCAGGAACAAGGCTCCAGGTTGGCTTTGTCTGTGACAGACTCATTCATCCAATGACGAAATAATTCCCATCAGTTACTGAGCAGATTGAACGGGCGGGAACCATCCGGTGTTCGTAGCGATGATCATGACTGTCCTGACCAGATGGTCAAGGCAGTC
>JADGCO010000001.1:258244-276777 GCA_015228935.1 Magnetococcales bacterium
GCGTCGTGGCGGTAGAAAGGCAGTCGTCGTGGCGGTAGAAAGGCAGTCGTCGTGGCGGTAGAAAGGCAGTCGTCGTGGCCATGGAGTATGATGGTTCCAACAAGATGATCGTGTACGGTGACACCGCGCATATTGCCAGAGGATCGATGTATGATAACCAGAGAAATGATACAGCAGGCTGTTTTTGCTACTATTGATGAATGGAATCAACACATGCCTGTCAATCGGCAGATGGCCAAATCCACCGCTGTGATTCTTTTGGGTCCTTCTGGAGTTCTTGATTCGCTTGGATTGATCAATTTTGCCGTCAGCCTGGAAGAACGACTTGCCGAACTTTTCGGTGCGCCGGTGACAATTTTCAGGGAAGAGTATCTTCAGCAGGAAACGTCCCCTTTTCGTACCATCGCCTCGTTGCTGGATCACATCGAGACTGTATCACATGATTCTCTTATTGATTGATGGGGGCACCAGATGACCTCCGGCATGGAAGCTCCCAAGGAAAGGATTCCGGGTCGGGAATACCTGTTTCGTTTGGAAGATCAACACGCTTTTGCCCGCTGGTCAGGGGATTGCAACCCGATCCATGTGGACCCGATCATGGCTCGGCGTACCCAGCCTGGTGCCTGTGTGGTCCACGGAATCCATCAGGTTTTGTTGGCCTTGCAAACCTGGTTTGCCGGCTCCCCCCGGCACCCGGACCGGCGCATGCCCAGCCAATTGACTGCCAACTTTTATCTTCCCCTGTTGTTGCAGCAGAAGGTCCATGTGGTGGTCACCTCGGCGGATGACACGTCGGTCGTGCTGGAGATTCGTCAAGGTCATGCCAGTTGTACAAAGGTGATGTACCGGTTTGAACCAGGCACAGGCCGTGATTTTTCTCCGGTGACAACTTTGCCGCCAGCAGCAAGTGAGGCTGTTGACCTGGACTTTGCAGCCATTGCCAACCAGACTGGTCTGTGCGAACTGATACTGCCGGAATCCGTGTCAGAAACATTTCCGGATGTGGTGAGGGAGTTGGGACCGGGAATAACCGCCATCTTGCTGGGATTGTCGCGTATTGTCGGCATGCACTGTCCGGGATTGCATTCGCTGTTTGCCTTTTTTTCCCTCACGTTCGACGCTTGCCCGATCCATGGACCATTGATCTGGAAGGTCACCGGCAAGGATGCGCGATTTTCCATGGTTCACCTGGCTGTTGCCGCACCTGGAGTGCAGGGCAGGATACGCGCCTTTGTGCGTCCCACATCTGCCAGACTGCCAGCGATTGCCGAGCTTCCCGACGCCGTAGACCCCAATGGTTATGCCGGACAACAGGTGCTGGTGGTGGGTGGTTCGCGTGGTCTGGGAGAGATCACCGCCAAACTGGTTGCCAGGAGTGGTGGAGCGGTGGTTTTAACCTGTCATCAGGGCCAGAATGATGCGCAAAGGGTGGTGGACGATCTGCGAGCCTGGGGAGCCAAGGCCCATTGGCTGTCATGGGATGTGCGCACATCTGACGATTTATCCCGGCCATTGAGGAACATCGGATTTTGTCCCACCCACGTGTTCTACTTTGCCACGCCGAAAATTTTCAACAAACAGGGCAACAAAGAGTTCCATCCGGAAATGTTGGCGCTGTTCTGCGACTATTATGTCAATGGTTTTCTGCGTCTTTTGCAGGCACTGGGTACGAACGTCCAGAAACCTTTGCGCTGTTTCTACCCTTCCACCACTGCCCTGGATACCCCTGTAGAAGAACTCGCCGAATATGCCGTGGCCAAGGCTGCGGGGGAAACCCTGTGCCGGCATGTATCGTCCTTCATGCCTGACATCAAATGCTTTTGCTCCAGAATTCCCCGTACCGAAACCGATCAGACCACCAGCATGGTCAAAATACCTGCCCTGTCGCCATTGACCGTCATGCAGCCTTTGGTGGAACAATTCCGTCATTATTGAACACCCTGAAACCCATGCAAATGCTTGTTGTATGCTTTTCGGGTCAACTGTTTTTCACAGGAATGTCGTGACCATGATTACTGCCGCCCTTTACCCGTGTCCATTCGATGTCCAGGAACAGCATGACATGAATGCCACAATCCTGGCACCTACAGGATTCTATTCGTATGAAGAAGGTAAATTGACCGGGGTCAAGAGTGAAGGCACCGTCAAGTTTCCGGAACGCAGTCTGATGCTGGGTTGCAAACAGTTGGGTATTGCCCCTCACCAGGTGGATCTCTGGGTTTTTCCGACCCCATCACGTCAACTGACCACGGAAGATTGGTTGCATTTTTTTGGCTGGATTTTGAAGGCCTATGATGGCACGGAAGCCGACTTTCCAGTTTGGTTACAGGAACATGTTCGTTTTGTCGCCCACCAGTCGGGCCATGCCGCATCCGCTGTCATGGCATCGGGTTTTGATTCCTGTGCCTTTTTGTGCATGGACGGAGGAGGTGATGCCGGTGACCGGCGTCACACCCTGTTCGGTGAGTACAGAGACGGCACATTTCACACCCTGGCAGATCATGCGGGTCTGGTCGGACTGGCTGTGTTCCACGCTTTTCTTTCCGATGCCCTGGGTTTCGTCGAAAATGGCAAGACCAGCGGGTTGGCCGCCTATGGCCGGTTTATTCCCGAACTCGCCATGCGGTTTCAGGCCCTGTTGACTCACCAAGACAGTGACGTCGTCTTTCATCGCCAAAGATATGGACGTACTGCCATCAACTTTGCCAAACTGGATCCATCCGCCTATTTCCGCGACCGGTTCATGCATCACTATCCAAGTGATACAAACGTGTTTCGTTGTTCCGCAGAATTTCTCCCCCAGGACATTGCCAAAACCGGGGAACAGGTCATGCAGGAGGCTTTTCTCGCCTGTCTGGCCAGGTTGCGTCAACACACCCGGCAACAACGCATTGTTCTGAGTGGCGGCCTGTTCCAGAACGTTGCCTTGAACAACCAGATCGTGCAATCCGGCTTGTTTCAGGAATATTTTTTCCCCATGGCGGCTTCCGATGCCGGCCTTTCACTGGGTCAAGCCTTTTATCATCATAAGTTTACACCTGGGACACGACCTGTGAATCGTTTCCTGACCCCTTTTTTGGGACCTTCCTACACCGGGGAAGAGATTCGCTCCCTGTTGGAAGCGTCCCGCATGATCTATTCCGAACCCGCAGATCTGTCACGGCGTTGTGCCGAACTCATTGCCGAAGGGGGAATCGTAGGATGGTTTCAGGGTCGGGCCGAATTGGGGCCGCGTTCTCTGGGTGCCCGCTCCATCCTGGCGGATCCCCGCAACCTCCAATCCAAGGAACGCATCAACCAGTATTTTAAAAAACGGGATTGGTTCATGCCTTATGCCCCCTCCATCCTGGAAGAACATGTGGCTGAATGGGTCGCTCATCCCTGCCTCTCTCCATACATGCAGATTGCCTTTTCCATGCAGCATGACAGGCAAGACGCCATTCCGGCAGCCATCCATAAAGACCTGACCTCCAGGGTTCATACGGTTGGCAGGGACGACAATCCCCGCTATTGGGAACTGATCCGGCATTTTCAAGACATTACCGGTCTTCCGGTGGTTCTTAATACCAGTTTTAATCGTCATGGTATTTCCACCATTGGCACGCCGCGTCAAGCCATTGAGCATTTGCTGGATGGCTGCATGGACTATCTGGCAATCGACAATTTTCTTGTCTCTCTCGCAGAGAATCGGCACATTTCCAGGTCTTATCCTCCCGGCATTCCGGAAGACCGGTTATTGTGCGAGGCAGCCATTCAGCGCCTGGAAACAGTGTTGAATCATGCCGATCTCCAGGCCGCGAAAGATTATGTCCGGCGTCTGGGAATATTTTTGCATCTCGACCTGCTTCTGGAAGAAAAAGAACATTTGCATATCCAGGGTGTATCCTACCCCATGCAAGACGGCCTTGCAAAACTGAAAGACCATCAAAAAACAGGATGCTTTTCGAAAACCTCTGCATGAAATATCACGCAGTTTCTCCTGTACATGGTGGACACGGTGACGATGCTTTTCGCACCAGGGCGAAGGGATCCTGAACCAGTCGGGACATGACGCAACTTTGCAAAGCTGTCAGACTCATGAGCCGACTTTGACCATAGGCGGCACGACTTGTGATCATATTACCATCTGCTGCCATCCAGGCATCCACGGGGTCAAAATTTTCCAGGAAGTCTTTGTCGAGCAGGCTGTAATAGCGACAGGTGATGGGCTGAACTGTGCCGTCTTTCTCCCGGATGTAACGGGCAAGCGTAATCCATTGCCGATAGGGTACACCGTGCAAGGCCTCCAGGTGATGCAAAAATGTGGCACCCTGAGAAAATCGACATCCGAGCAGCAGGAGACGAAACCCGGCCTGTTCCAATAGCTCAAAATCAGAGCCTTGCCCCATGGAACAGGTTCCGTTTGGTTGCAGCAGGAGAGAGGCGTCGGGTCCTTCGCCCGCATGATTGTGAATCGGCGTGCGGCTGCGCACCGCTCCGGGAAGAAGCCGCACGTACTCCGAAAACGCTCCCATGCCAGTGCTGACGCAGGTTGCCGGGTCATAAGGAATCCCGGCATCCTGCTCAAAACAATAAGTGGGTACCACGATGGTACCTGCCGGACCGAGCAATTCGCGCAAAACGTGATGAATCATGGCCGCACCACCTTCAAGATACCCGAAAGTCAGCAGGCTGCCATGCACGACCAATCGTTCCCCGGGACGGATGCCCAGGGTTTGCAGATGGGCCAACATGTCAGAGCGGGTGGTTCGGATCACGGCCATAAAATTCGGATGCCCAGGGCTTGCAGATAGGCCAACGTGTCAGAGCGGGTGGTGCGGATCACGACCCTAAAATGCACAGTCAATTGATTCACGCCGTTGCAGGGTTGTCGTCATCAGGAAAGGACAGGGCCAGCAAACCCTGGCGGATCAGAGTATCGCAAATGGGCAGCAGGGACCACAGGGGAACTTCAATCTGCTCCGCCAAGGCCAACAGATCGGTCTTGCCATCCGCATAGGCCAAAAGGTTCAGCAGCATGTCCAGCTCTTCACCAACCTTGCCACCACGACTCAAGTTCGGGTACAACCCCCGCCTACCCAACTGCGGTTCTCCCAGGACCATGGTCTGAACCATCCCATTGTGTTCCAGACAGGTCAGAAACAATCGATAAAGTTCCAGGGAGCCGGACAATCCGTTCTGGGTCACCAGAGTAAGATCGTCCAGGGATGTGTGGTATTCTGCATATTCATGGAAAATGGAACGGGTGATTGTGGCTATGGGCAGATCAATGCCCGGGGCATTGTACTGGCGCTCGTCGCTGCCACGATGCCAACGAAAATCCTTGCGGTGATAACCGGGAGCCACCTGACCCAATACATGCCGGGCCACCCGATCCGACAGGGTTTGACCGTGGCGCGTGGGCAGATAGTTGAACTCCCCCTCATCCCCTACACAGGTTATATTGAACCCTGCTACAACCCGGTTTTTCAAGTGGGGCAGATGGCGCTGCAAATAACAGAGAGAGCCAATCGTTTCAGGTATGAAAACAAATCGATAGGTTAACCTGCGTGGCTGTTGCATGACCCATTTGGCCAAATAAGTGGCCACCACGGGTCCGGACAGTTCGTTGTTGGCCATGGACGGGTGACAAATGTAGGTGGAGATCAAAACTTCGCGGGTGGATCGACCGGGAATCACCAGTTCGGCATAATTGAGGCAGCCTGGTTCCAACTGGCTGTCGATAAAGGCATGATAGAGACCGGGAAGAAGAGTCTGCCTCTGCCGATGTGGCAAACAAAATCCCCAATTTTCAGCATAATAGGAAGTGATGTAGGGGATGGCATCCGGCAGGTCCGGACGCGAGTGCAGATGGGGTTGCAGGGCTTCCAGATCCAGGGTGGTGTTCACCGGAATTGAATAACCCACGACATGAAGGTTATGGTGGGCAAAATCCACAACCACCTCGCCCCCTGGTGCCGTCAGACGCGCCGATCGAATGTGCCACTCTCTGGGAACTATCCAATCAAAACAAGGTGTTCCAGATGGAATTGCCTCGATCACCAGACCAGGCATCTCCTGTTGCAAAATGGCCAACGTGGCCCGCACACCTGGTCCGGTCAAACTGCGGTTCAGGGGAAACAAACGTGTGGCCAGGTCATGCATGGCCTGACCCTCGCTCGTGTTGATACCCAACGCATGGTTCACGGTGCAGCTTCCTTGTGGGCACTCACAATCCAGACCGGATTTTCTCCGGCCAGACGGTGCATCTTGCCAATGGCTTTTGAGCGGGATAATTGGATCTGGATCACTTCCCGGGGAGCCGATAGTTGATCCAGGAGTGTCATGCCAGTGTGCAGGTTTTCAAGGGTGGCAAAATTCATGACCAGGTGACCGCCTGGTTGCAGACGCTGCCAGCAGAGGGGGATGATTTCTGCCAGGGTACCTCCGGAACCGCCGATGAAAACGGCATGTGGATCGGGCCAAGCGTCCAGGCCCGCCGGTGCCCGGGCATGCGATAAATAATGGTTGGTCAGGCCCAACCGGCGCCGATTTTCCTGGATCATCTGGATGCAGTCGGGATGCATCTCCACGGCATGCACCGATCCGAACGGCGCGAGACGGGCGGCTTCCAGGCCGACACTACCGGAACCGGCCCCGATGTCCCACACCCGACTGTGGGGTTGCAGGCCCAGATACGCCAGCACCACGGCCCGGATTTCCCGCCGGGTGATCAATCCCTGTTCCGGGGTGCGTTTATGAAAAAAAGCATCGGGTATTCCCAGGAGGGGAACGGGTGGTGTTGCCGCTGTTGGATCGGGTTGCGGCGCCACCGGGCGGCGCAACACCAGGACATTGGGTTCGGCAAACGGGAGGGTTGCGGCGGTGGCCGGCGTAAGCCAGGAGCAGAGGCGTTCTTCAGGTTGGCCGAGGCGTTCGGCCACGGCCATTTCCCAGAGAGGATCCAACCCCAGCGTGACGAGCATGCGGGCGATGCGACCGGGGTTGTTGGCAGGACTGGTCAGGAGGGTGATCGGAGCCGTCTGGGTGAGGGCACGACGCAGGCCGAACAGGGCATGTTCCGGTCCGGAGTTCGATTGCCACTCGCCCGAATCCCTGGCATGCACCGACAAGCGCACCGCCCCGCCCCAGACCAGACCCAGTCGTTCGCAGGCCAGTTGCAGGGTGGAGACGGTACCCAATATTTTGCAGGTATGGGCCGGCAGATGGCGCAACAGGTGTCCCCCCAGACCAAAGCACAGGGGGTCCCCGGTGGCCAGGAGGACCACCCGTTGTTCCAGGGCCAGGGCCTGCCGGATCCAGGTGGGCACTTCCGCCAGCTTGCCGGTCAGGGAGCGCCGTTCGGCGTGGCTCGGGGCCAAAGGGGCATAAATGTCCAGGAACCGTTGATCGGCAATCAACAAATCAGCCTGACCCAGAATACGAGCCGCAGCAGGAGTCAAACAATCCAGTCCCGCATCCTGAACCCCCAGAATCCAGCAATCACCGTTCATTGTATTGTTCTACAAAATACCAAAAATGAAAACGCCGGCCGCACGTTCAGCAGGGTGCCTGTTCCAATGCTCGCCATGTGGCCCGGGTGATGAGTCCGGGATTGCCCAGTCCCAGCGACGCTGCAATCGGACGACACCTTTGTTTCACAACGACTCTTCTCCCATGTTTGATATGTCAGGCTTGCCCATGCCAGGAAATACCGGTTGTCCCTGCTGTTTGACTCGTTCGGCCCGCCTTCGGATACCTCGGTGGCACCACCTTGGCGGATTTTGGTGGACTGCGCGGGCGAAATGCCGGACAATCCGCAACCAGAGACGCTGTTTCCGTTTCCAGCTTGGTTTGGCGTCATCATTGTGGAGGGTCGATACGTGCCATTGGCATCCTCGATCCTGGATGGTTGCTGTTTTTCGCATGACAGGGCAGGGAGGTGCAAGCGTTCTTGAATGCTCTCGCGACAAAAACCTGCTGGCACTGTCTGGTCGGCGCAACGCTGAAAATGGTGTTGGAGCCTGTTGGCGTCGAGGTGTGTTCGGAAGTTCAGGTCGTTTCTCTTCCGCCGAAGGCAGACCTGATTCTGATCCAACGCCAGGATGGCGGTTGGACAGAAGAACAGCGTGTGTTCCTGGCCGATGGATTGCGGGATCTCGATGCAGACCACATTCTGATCGAAATCAAGGTCACCGAAAGCCTGCATGAGGGTGTTCTGTCCCAGATCACGGTATATGACACCTTGTACCTGGAAACTGCCGGTCTGGAGCGGCATCAGATGCGGAGCGTCATCATCAGTTCCACGACTCCCCAAAAGGAGTTTTTTGAGCGGTTTGCCTTTGAACCCGTTGGACCAGATGGTGTTTATGAAAGCAGGCCACGTTGGGGTGGCACCATTCGTCTGATTTTGCTGAACGAACTGGCGGATGAAGCCAGAAACGCCCCGTTGAAATGCTTTGCCAGCCGCCAGGAAGAGCGGAAAAAGGCGTTCGCGACAGTCAAACGTGCAGGGTTGTTCAGACTCTCTGTTGCATTTGAACGAATCATGGTCGGCCTGTGGAGGTTGCTGATGAAAGGTGCATTGGATATTCCAGAAATAGAGGGCATTACCCCCGAGGACGTTGCCCAACTTGGGAAAGAGTGGTTCGAATCGATGGTGGACTTGACACCTGATGAAGAACTTTTTTCCCTGCCAAAGTTTGGGCATCACTTGGAGTTGAAGCTTCAGGAAGGCCGCCAGGAAGGCATCCAGATCGGTGAACGGAAAGGTGAGGCCACGACTCTGCTTCGCATCCTTCGCCGTCGTTTCTCTGACCTGCCCACCTGGGTTGAGTCTAAGGTCCTTGCTGCCAGCCTCGACACTCTGGACGCATGGATAGATCGGGCGATTGATGCGCACTCGTTACAGGACATTTTTGGCGACAAGGTAGCCAGCGGAACGACGTAATCTCAACGCATTGAACCGCATCATTTTATCGTTTTAATTAGGCTGCTCTCAGCCACCGACAGGGAACCGGTAAATCTCCTGTCCCTGCAGTTTGACTCGTCCGGCCCGCCTTCGGGTATTTTGGTGGGACCACCTTGGCGGATTTTGGTGGACTGCAAGGGTGAAATACTGGACAATCCACAACCTGAGACGCTGTTTCCAGCCTGGTTTGGCGTCATTGTTGTGGAGGGTCAGTACGTGCCATCGGCACCCTTGATCTCGAATGGTTGCTGTTTTTCGCATGACAGGGCAGGGAGGTGCAAGCGTTCTTGAATGCTCTCGCGACAAAAACTTGCTGGCACTGTCTGGTTGGCGCAACGCTGAAAATGCTGTTGGAACCTGTTGGCGTCGAGGTGTGTTCGGAAGTTCAGGTCGTCTCTCTTCCACCCAAAGCAGATCTGATCCTGATCCAGCGCCAGGAAGGCTCCGTTAAAATGCTTTGCCAGCCGCCAGGAAGAGCGGAAAAAAGCGTTCGCGACAGTCAAACGTGCAGGGTTGTTCAGACTCTCCGTTGCATTTGAACAAATCATGGTCGGCTTGTGGAGGTTGCTGATGAAAGGTGCATTGGATATTCCAGAAATAGGGGGCATTACCCCCGAGGACGTTGCCCAACTTGGGAAAGAATGGTTCGAATCGATGGTGGACATGACACCTGATGAGGAGCTTGCGTCTCTGCCAAAATTTGGTCATCTCTTGGTGCAAGGCCGCCAGGAGGGCGAGTCTGCCATTTTACTCCGAATCCTTCACCGTCGTTTTCCCGACCTGCCCGCATGGGTTGAGTCAAAGGTTCGCGTTGCCAGCCTGGACACCCTGGATGTATGGATAGATCGAGCAATTGATGCACGCTCATTGCAGGACGTTTTTGACGACGAGACGGATGGTGGAACGACATAAATACAAAATGTTGAATCGCATCATGTGACTGTTCCGAATCGGTGCTTTTTGGCCGTCAGGAGAAAGCCGGGAAGTCGCCGTTTTATAAATTTTCCACAAAGATTTTTCTCATCCAAGTCCGCTGCTCCATTCTGGAAATGCCACGAAAAAAGACGGTCCCCGAGTTGTTGGATGCCGATCAGACGCCAGTGCCTGTTTTCCCCATCCAGTACCCATAATACCCCACAAAATTCATATTTCTGCTGCCCCCTTTTGCCATGATTTATGCCCATATCAAAAACGCACACCAACCAGTAAAATTTTAAGGTTAAACAAGGATTTATGCAAGAGAAAAAATAATTCAGGTGGCTGCACGAAAAGCCTTGACAGGGGGGGGCTGTTTATCCTGCTCCGGTCGGGTATAGTGGGGGTTTCTGAAACGTCATGATGCATCTGGTGATTTTTAACGATTGCTCAGGCAAAGGCGAAAAAGGGGGGATGATCGTGGAAAACAGGGATTTGATTTGTAGTTCAGGTGTGGCTTCTCGTCGATTTTATGTGGTTGTCATTCCAATGATTTCCTTTTTTCTTTCAGGGTGTGGAGTTGTTTCAAGTCAAATGCGAGTTGACGATCTTGTATATGGCAGTTCTTTGAAAATCATGAATGGTAATCCTGATTGTGATAAACGGCTTAAAGAGCTATCTCCAGAAAGAAAGGAACTTGTAAGTAATCTTGCAAGTAATCTTGGTACTGGAAATTTAAGTCCAATAATTATGGAGTGTGTGTCTCTCAGAGATGGTGAACCTCTTCATGAAACATTTCGAGGATGCGACTCGGTCTCTTCGTCTGAAGAAAAAAAATGCAAGAGTCTGAGGAATCAGCTTCAGGACGAACTATTTCGGACATCGAACCTTATTTGTGAGCAGCATTTAGCTTCAATTACCGGTAATGCTGCGGGGTGGTCTCTGGGATTATCTACATCCAACGCCTTTGCATCCGCTTTGTCTACTGCCAGTGGCGTCGCAGCCCTTAAAACTGGTCTTTCGGCTGCCAGTAGCGTTTTAGGTGCGACCCAAACTGCTGTTAGTAAGGAGGTATTCCATGAGCAGACGGCAATTGCCATCGTATCGGCCATTCGCAAAGACCGCCAGATCAAAGAAGCTGTGATCAGGGGTGACCAGATTTCAAAGGATTATGCCGATTATCCGGTGTCCAGAGCCATTCTTGATGTTCAGGACTACCATATGGCATGTTCTTTTTACAGTGGGTTGGCGGCGTTGGTTGAAGCGTTGGACCTGAAGAAGGCCAGTAAGGTAGAAGATGTCAAACGAGAAATTGCAGACAAAAATACGGGTGTTCCTGTTGTTGAGACTCAAAGTGTTCCAGGCAAGACTGACGATAATAAATCGAAAATAAGTCCATTGGATGCTCGGGAAATGGGCCTGAGAGAACAATATAAAATTCTCACAAGGTGATTGTAGATTGTGACATGCTGGTTGATTTCGATGCCGGAACTGGGAATTTCTCGCTGACTTTGGCAATACATCTGCCTGGGTAGTTGCCGTAATACTCCTGTTCGTATATGAGGAAGGGCTGTGCCCTTCCTCCTGGTGGGGTTTGGGGAGAAGACCCAACAAAGTCCTTCATGTCAAATTCCCTTTTTGAAATAATTCTGAATTGTTACGGATGTCTGTAGATCCGTCTTTGGTATTTGCTAAGAATTTGAGGTTACCATGTCTTTTATTGATGCCGCCATGCATAGAATTCTAAACAGAGAAGTTAATGCTGGAATGAGTGAATTAATGTCTGGACTTTATAATATAAAACTAAATCTGACAACTTATGAATGGAGAGATTTCATAAAGCATGTATGTGCCATGCATCCAATCAATACGATTCTCATGAAGGACCCTCTTACTTATCGGGCGCGTTCTAAACCGCGAGGATATGCAGGAGATGCTGTTTGATTGATATGATATATGATAATAATATATTGCCAGAAGGAATGTGTGCCATCGGAAGAGACATATACCAGCACACATCCAATTCTCCTGCCTCGCTTGCTGTCAGAAACAGGAGAAAAATTGCAAGTCATTTGCTTGCTGAGCTTATGAAGCAGAAAAAAAACGCTGATATTTTATCAGTGGCAAGTGGCCATTGCAGAGAGGTTGATTTGATGTGTCCTGATGTTATGTCGTTTTCAAGCTGGGAATGTTTGGATAGCGACAAGGATTCTGTGGAATATTCTACGTCACGCTATGCCAGTTCTGGAATGCTGCCTATGCATGGTAGTGTTAAATCAATACTTTCCTCAAAAGATAACAAGCGTTATGATTTTATATATACTCTTGGCTTATACGACTATCTTGAACAAAGATTGGCACAAAGATTGACATCCAAAATGTTTAGCATGTTGAAACCGGGAGGTAAGGTCCTGATAGCAAATTTTGTTCCCGAAATACCTGATGTTGGGTATATGGAGGCTTGCATGGATTGGTATTTGGTTTATCGTACCGATGGTGTTATGCAGGACCTGCTTGCGGAAATCCATGTTTGTGAAATCAAAAATGTAAATATATTTACTGAGGATGAAAAAAATATCGTTTTCCTGTTGGCAGAAAAAGTCTAGAGAATGTTTCTTCATTTATTAGGATAATTAAAGCAGGTCAGCGCAAGGTGTGACTCATGGGCAATTCATTTCATTCTTCCTGCTATCCAAAAATCATTCAAGGTGGTATGGGGGTCCGAATTTCAGGTTGGCAGTTAGCCAAAGCGGTCTCTTCGACGGGACAGTTGGGCGTGGTTTCGGGAGTTGCTTTGGATGCAGTCCTTGCCCGTTCTCTGCAACTGGGTGATCTATCCACCGATATTCGCAGAGCCTTGGATGCCTTTCCGATACCCGGGATGGCTGATAAAGTTATAAAGAAATACTATATATCAGGTGGAAAAAAACCAAACCAGCCTTTTGCACCCACACCCATATGGACCTTGGATTCTTCCCCAGAATCTCTGGAGTTGAATGTGCTGGGAAATTTTGTCGAGGTCTTCCTTGCCAAAGAAGGACATCACAATCCTGTAGGTATCAATTATATGGAGAAAATCCAACTTCCCACACCAAGTTCTTTGTATGGTGCCCTATTGGCCGGTGTTGATGTCGTGATCGTGGGGGCTGGTATTCCAGTTTATTTTCCAGAACTGATTGAGAGGTTAAGACAACATGATGGTGTCGCTATTCCAATTTACATGCCTGGCAAGTCAAAAGAGGAGACTGGATATTATGCCTTTTCACCAAGAAAGTTTTTAAAGGATATCAAGATTGATCTTGCCTTGCCTGCTTTTTTGCCGGTTGTTTCATCACATACCCTGGCGGAAATTCTCCACCGCAAGATTGGAGATAAAATTGACGGATTCATCCTGGAAGATCACACCGCCGGTGGTCACAATGCCCATCCCAGAGGTCGTCTGCAAACCACACCTCAAGGCGAACCAATCTATGGGGATAGAGACCAGATCCAATTGGAAACGATCAAAAATCTGGGTAAACCTTTCTGGTTGGCGGGAGGATACGGCAGCAAACAAAGGCTCTTGCAGGCCTTGGAAGAAGGAGCAACCGGTGTTCAAGTTGGAACTGCGTTTGCGTTTTGTCAGGAATCGGGACTGATTGCCAACCTGAAGCAGGAGATTTTACAGCAAATATTATTTAAAAAGGTTCATACTTATACGGATATTCATCTTTCGCCAACTGGTTTCCCGTTCAAGGTGGTCAAGTTGGACGATTCCCTGTCTGAAGAGACCATAAGAAGGGAGAGAGAACCAATTTGTGACCTTGGGTATTTGCGACATGCTTATTGGAACCAAAATGGGACCATGGGTTTCCGGTGTCCTGCCGAGCCAATGGATAAATTTTTGTCCAAGGGTGGCACGGTCGAGGCGGCCATTGGAAGAGTTTGTTTGTGCAACGCATTGATGGCCAATGTTGGTCTGGAACAAATAAGGCCCGATGGATATCGGGAAAAACACCTCGTCACGGCTGGTCATGCCCTGACTGGTTTGGTTCACATTTTGGAAAAATATGGTGTCCATTATTCAGCGTCGGATGTTGTCAGGGAAATTTTGCAAACCGCATCCAACGGGGCATAAATGTCCAGGAACCGTTGATCGGCAATCAACAAATCGGCCTGACCCAGAACGCGGGTTGCAACGGGTGTCAGATAATCCGGCCCCGCATCCTGGACCCCCAGAATCCAACATCACCGCTCATGGCTGTGTTCCAACCGAGTCACATCTCAAAAAGGGTGGTGACACCTGCATCCCATTCATTCCAGAGAAAATCATTTTCCCGCCCATCGGCAATGACCCGGAAGGCATGGCGGACCAGTTCTTCATAAAGGCCGCAGAACGCCCCGGTTTTTTCCATGGCCCCGTGCATTTCATGGGCCTCGGCGGGGCAGGGAGAGCCACAATAGTGCCGGATGGCACAGGTGTTACACGGGGCGAACTTTTCCACATCGCGCCGGGTCACGAGCCGAAAGGGTTCCGTCTGCAAGACCGCAGCGATATCATCCTGGAACAGGTTACCACCCCGGAAGTGGTCGAGGCCAATAAATTCGCTGCACGGAAACATGTCGCCACCGGCGGCCACGGCAAAAAAGGCCCGTCCGCCACCGCAGGGTGAAATGTCGCACATGAGCCGCCGGGCCGTGGGGGCGAGGATGGCGAGTAAAATATTGGCATAGTTGGCCACCACGAGTTTGTGTCCGGTGGCACGATAGAGGGTGTGCGACCGTTCCAGGGCGGCGAGCAGGGCGTCGGCCAGGGCCTGGTCGTCGGGTTTGATGGTTCTGGCTCCCGGCAGGGTACACCGCACCGGATTGAGCAGGCAGGCCGGCACCTTCAGGCCGTGCAATAAATCAACCAGTTCGACCAGACGGTCCAGATTGGTTGCCGTCACTGTGGTGATGACGCTCAGGGCCGGATAGCCGGCGAGTCGTTCCAGGGATTGCAACACCGCCGCATGGACACTGCCGCCATTCCATGCCGTGCGCGTGCGGTCGGTCACCTCGGCTTCGGGACCGTCCAGGGACAGGCCGATGCTGACCCCCCGGGAGGTGAGAAACTCAATGGCCGCATCATCGAGCAGGGTGCTGTTGGTCTGGAGACCGAATTGAAAATCTTCCCGGAAGGCATCGATACCGGGAAAAATGGCCGCCCGATTCAACAGGGGTTCCGCACCGTGAAAAATGATGCGCGGCTTGCGGGTCTTTTCGCCCATGGTGGTGGCGAAATATTTTTTCAGGATGGCCATGGCCTGCAACAGCCGCTCAGCGGACATGTGGGCACCATTGCGTCGCAGCTCTCCCGGAATGTAGCAGTAGGTACAATCCAGGTTGCAGCGGTCCGTGGCATTGAAATAGACGGCCGACGGTTGCAGACCAAACCGCAACAGGTCCATTTCCTTCTGAAAATCCTGACGTTGAGCCTGATAGGCACTGCCGAGGAGTTCCGGCTTGCCAAGAACCTCGGCCAGTCGGTCTTTTTGGACCAGGGACCAGAATGCCGTCTCGGGTCCCAGCACGGCCATCCAGGTGGGATGTTCGATATCCAGGGGAATGAGCGACGGCCCATTGCCTGTGTTGCAAAAACGGCCTGCCGAAGGGGCATGACCAACCGGGGAATGGGCCGTCGTGGTCATTATTTTGCCTTTTCATCCATCAGAATGTAATGGGACAGGCCGACCCCATCCGCCGTGCAGCTTTTGCGGAGTGCCTTCACGGGCTGGTTCGGGTTCGGGTTGGCATGGGGACTGATTTTGGTTTGCCGGTTTTTTTGCATCTCTTGTTGCATGGGGGGTTCTCCTTCGAGTTGACAAAAAAAAAGGGTTCCGAAAGGCATGCACTGCAAGCCCTTCGGAACCCTTTTCCATTGGATTCCGATCTGATCGATTCTGGCAGGTCTTCTGACTTGCGGATCATCCGCCACGCTGCGACCTTCCCCCCGCCATGGTTGGCGGAAGTGGCTGGGCCTGGCCCTTGCAGCGGGCGTCTCCGTTTACAGCGGCGGGACCGTCACGGAGTTGCACCGTGTTCCGGGATGCCAGGATCGCCTATCACTGCCTGTAGATATAACAAAACCTCCGGCAACGTACAAGGGGCAGGAAATTTCAATCCTGTCGTTTTTCCTTTGCCTGAGGCATCCTCTTGTCGGCACATTGTGGCTTTTCTGTCTGGACGGGATTCGCACATACTTTGCAACCATTCAGAACTTTTCAATAAAAGGATTTGACATGAAAGATTTTGTTGGGGCTTCGCCCCAAACCGTGCCAAGAGGAAGGGCAGAGCCGCTTCCTCCTGGACCTCCATCCCAGTTTTTCAAACTTTTTTTAATGAGGATGGCTGAACGGTTACCAAAAAAATTTCAGGAAAGAACGGGAAAGAAACAGACGAGGACACGACCTGTCATGATGGAAGATCAGCAAAAAATACTTGATAAATATTACAAACTTTTGCATGAACTCCGCACCCTGGAAAGTGCCCTGATCGCCTTTTCGGGCGGTGTGGACAGCTCCTTTCTTGTGGTCGCTGTTCAGGAGTCCGGCATTCCCTATCTGGCCGTCACCGCCCGCTCGCCAACCATGCCGGCCCATGATCTGGAAGATGTCAAGGCCTTGATCCAGGACATGAAGATCAACCATCGTTTCATCGAGAGCAACTCGATGAACGATGCGGATTTTGTCAAGAATTCATTTGATCGCTGTTTTTTTTGCAAAAGCGATTTATTCAAGGAGTTGAACGCGCTTGCCCGGCAGGAAGGGTATGCCGTGGTCCTGGATGGCAGCACCACGGATGACCTGGATGATTATCGCCCGGGCTTGAAGGCGAAACTGCAATACAAGGTGGTCAGTCCGATCATGAATGCAGGATTGAGCAAAAGCGACATTCGCTGGTTGTCCCGGAACAAAGGGATCAAGACCTGGAACAAACCGGCATCTCCCTGCCTCTCCTCCCGCATCACCTACGGCGAACCCATCCTGGTTGATTCCCTGCGCATGGTGGCGGACGCGGAAGAGAAACTCAGAAAAATGGGATTTGTCACGTTGCGGGTGCGCAAACAGGGCAATACCGCCAGAATTGAATTGCCGGATGCCGATATGCCGCGTTTTCTGGATGCCGACGTGCGCCAACAAGTGGTCACTGAATTGACCCGGGCCGGCTTCAAATATGTGTCTCTCGATCTGGAAGGGTTTCAGAGTGGAAAATTGAACCGGGTCATCCCTGTCGCAGCACCCCGGAAACCGGAATAACGGGGTTGTTTTTCAAACTTTTTTTAATGGGAGGGGCTGAACAGTTACCGTTTTTTTTGTTTGTAATTTTGGAAATTGTCACATGACTTGGACACCATCCGGGAACCCTGCATGAAAATTCATCTGGATTTGGAAGCCGGTATTTCCGGTAACATGTTTTTGGGAGCCTGCCTTGATCTGGGCTTGTCACGCGAGCGTCTGGAGGAGGCTTTGGCCGGCCTGGGAATTCCGGACTGGTCCCTGGAAGTGACCCAAACCCGACGGGGCGGGTTGCGTGGCACCCATGTGGAAGTCAAGGTCCCCCACGCCCATCACCATCGCCGTTTGCACCACATTCTGGCCATCATTCACGACTCCACGCTGCCGGATCCGGTCAAAAAAATGGCCGGCGACATGTTTGCAACCCTGGCCCGTGCGGAAGCCGGCGTCCATGGCACCTCGGTGGATGAAATCCACTTTCACGAAGTGGGGGCGGTGGATGCCATTATTGATATTTGTGGAGCGGCTGTTGCGGTCTGGCAGTTGGGCATCACCCACATCAGTTCATCCCCGGTTCCGACCGGCACCGGGTTTGTTCTCTGCCAGCATGGCCGGCTGCCCATTCCGGTGCCGGCGGTGGCAGAGCTGCTGCGTGACCATCATGTTCCCCTCAGACCGGATACCGTGGAAGCCGAACTGGTGACCCCCACCGGGGCTGCCATTCTGGTCACCCTGGCGGATCGTTTTGGTGCTGCGGCGTTGACCCGTATCGATCATATGGGGTATGGAGCAGGCAGCCGGGAACTGCCGGGGCGTCCGAATGTGTTGCGCATCCTGGCCCAGGAAGACGAGCCGGCTGAGAGCCTGTCACCCTTGCAGCGGGAACAGGTGGTCGTGTTGTCCAGCCATGTGGATGACATGAATCCCGAATGGTATGGTTCCTTGTGGGACCGTTTGTTGAGTGCCGGTGCCCTGGATGTGGCCCTTATACCCATGACCATGAAAAAAGGGCGTCCCGGGGTTCGCATCGAGGTGGTGGCGACGCCGGGGACGGAGGTGACGCTGGCGCAGATCGTTCTGTCCCATACCACGGCCTTGGGGGTTCGCCTTGCCACCATGGATCGCCTGATCCTGCCCCGCACCCACAAGACCCTGGCAACTCCCTGGGGTATCGTGCGGGCCAAGGAGGCTGGTGGTGTCTGGCGTCTGGAACACGACGATCTGGAACAGCTCGCCAGGCGTCAGGCCTGGAGTCTGCTTCAGGCCCAACAATATCTGGCCCCGTTTTTGGCTGCCGCAACAGCCCGATCCGGCCAACATCCTGCCTGAAAGGCTGTCTAATAACTTGTTAATTTCGAAAAAACGAATGAAAAACTGGGATGGAGGTCCAGGAGGAAGGGCTGTGCCCTTCC
>JADGCO010000002.1:0-16250 GCA_015228935.1 Magnetococcales bacterium
GCACAGCCCTTCCTCCTGGACCTCCATCCCAGTTTTTCATTCTTTTTTTTGAAATCAACGAGTTATTTGACAGCCTCTGAGTCTTACCCCTGAGGCAGTTCCTGACGGGGTGGTCATTCCGAAAGAGTCTTCCACTTCTGGATGAAATAAAGTTGGCAACATGCCACTCCCTGTTCAGATCAATCGCTTCCTGATTGATCACTTCCAGATCGTCCAAGCCCCAATCACAATAAAGCCGACCCCGGCCACCAGTTTCAAGGTTTCAGGGGTGACGAAGCGGGCGACCAATCCTCCTGCCAGAACGCCGATGGCCGAGGTGGCAACGAGGGCAAGCGATGCCCCAAAGAACACCACCCAGAGATTGGCCTTGCCATCCGCAGCAAACAACAGTGTCGCCAGTTGGGTCTTGTCACCCAATTCTGCCAGAAAAACGGTGGTAAATACGGTCAATAAAAGCTTTCCGTCCATGTTTTTTATCTCCTGACCAGAAAAACGACTCCTCTACAGCAAATCTGAATATCCAATATCAAAATATAAGTATTTTAAAATCAACTCAACTATAAAACAATATGTTCCAATGGTGACCTGTTTCAGGGTTCATGCAGGAGACCGGAAAGATGCCCTGTGTGTGAAATCCAGATCAAAAAAATACACCTGCGAGCCAGTGTACCCGGAACGGGATTTTATGGCAATATGATCCGTGCAACGCATGGCAGAGGCTGTTAATCTGAGCGTGGGAAGGATACGATAATCCCTGAACAGATACGGCATCATGCAATGGTAACCGGTTGTTATAAATTGCATATTCCAGGGATTTCAAAAAATGGATTCAGGATGTTTGCCGTGGAAAGGTCGGGATTGAAATTGAATCGCCAGAGGGGAAGGAGGGGAGGATAAAGAACCATGTGGAACTTCATGTGGAACTTGTTGAAGCATTCATTAACCGTGGCAGAACGGTTCGTCCTTGTTATGAGCGTCGGTGCATTTTTATTGACACTCCAACCTCTCTCTGCCAGGAGCGAGGAACTGGTCATATTGAACTGGGCTGAATATATGGATCAGGAACTCCTGGCTGAATTTGAAAAGGAGACCCGGATCCATGTACGCGAGGTGTTTTATCAAACCGAAGATGGACGTGATGGCATGCTTGCCCAGACCAATGGAGTCGGGTATGACGTGGTCGTCGTGCAGGCCAAGGATATTCAGGCCTATGTCCGTTCCAAATGGCTGGCTCCCATCCCGGAAGACAAAATTCCCAATCTGACCCATATTCCCCGTAAATGGCGCACGACCTATCCAGAAACGGCAACGTATGGCGTACCCTGGCAGTGGGGAACGTTTGGGATCGCTTACCGCAAGGATCTGGTGAAAAAAGAGGTCACGAGCTGGATGGACTTTTTCCGACCGGCACCGGAGTTGAAAAATCGTCTTATGATGCTTAGTGATGCCATGGTGATGCGCACCCTGGCCATGAAAGCTTCCGGCTATTCGAGCAATGATTTTACCGAACCACATCTGCAAGAGGCTGCCAAACTGTTGCGTGCCCAAAAACCCTTTGTAAACACTTATGGTTATCTCGGTCTGGGCGAACAATCCCCCCTTCTGACCGGCCAATATTGGATGGCGTTATTGTTCAATGGCGATGCCATTACCCTGGCCAAGCAAAATCCCAATGTCGCGTTTTCAGTCCCCAAAGAAGGTACCCTGCTGTGGGAGGATTGTTTTGCGATTCTGGAAGCTTCCAATAAGAAAGACCTTGCAGCCCAGTTCATTGACTTTCTGATGCGACCAAAAAATGCCGCCAAATTGGCGGAATTCACCAACTATGCCTCGGTCAATGATGCGGTCAAGCCGTTCCTTTCGCCAGAACATGTGAACAATCCGGTCATTCATCCACCCCAGGAAATCATGGACCGCTCGGAATTTCCCCAAAATCCCCCGGCCAAGGTGGTCAGTACCTTCAAGACTCTGCAAATGCAGTTGATGCGTAAAGAGTGATTTGGACATCAGGAACCAACCATGAAACTGCGCCGTCAATTGGCCATCACTCTGCTGCCCATGGTGCTGGTTCCGCTTTTTGTTTTGGGATGGATAGCCATTGAATACACAGTGGAAACACGCAAACAATCCATGTTTGCCGAAATCGATAATCTTTTGCAACAGACCGAGATCAACTCCAAAAATTATCTTGCCACGATTCGGGCCAATCTTTCCCTGTTTGCCCGTGCCAAGACTCTGACCAATTATATCGGGGTCGAAGATGATGAAACACGCTACACGGTATTGCAGGCCCCACTCCTGCAACTCTTTGCCGATTATGCCGAAGCCTTTCCGGAATACACGGAAATTCGCGTCATCAAGCCCAGTGGCGAGGAAGATGCCCGCTTTGTCAGCCAGGATGTCGTCAACAGGACTGAAAATGAGAGCCAGACGCCCTATTTTAAAAATCTGCAAAAATCCGGTGAAAAAATTCATACTGAATTTATTGTCAACCCGGATAATGATCAGGCCGCCCTGTTTGTTGCCAGACTGGTCAAGTCCACCAGTTTTGAAAGAGAGGGGCAGGGAAAACCTCCCCTGGAAGCCTATCTGGCCTTGACGGTGCGGCCTGATTTTCTGTCGTCACAGGTGAAAAATCTGCATATTGGCAAAAACGGATTTGCCTTTTTTGTCGATGAGAGTGGACGCATTCTCATCGGACCAGGATGGCGAACCTTGCCAAAAAATGTCCCGGACACCATTTGGTCGGTACTGGACTCTCTGGCAGACAAGAATCATTTCGGGCAAATTGCCTGGTTGAATTCACGTTTCGCGATCAAGGGAATGACCCTTGACGATGACATTCATCTATTTGTTGTTATTGATGAAAAGGAATTGACGGAAGGAACCAGGGATCTTTATTACAAAATCATGGGGGTGATTATTCTGGCGTCAGTTTTTCTTTTGATATTACTCTATAGTGTATTGCAACATCAGTTTGTGGTGCCACTTGTTCAATTGTCTACGGCCAGCCAGGAGATCGGACGCGGCAATCTGCAAATTGAATTGCCGGTATTGCGCCACAAAAATGAATTGGGCATCCTGGTGGGGTCTTTTCATAAAATGGTGCAGAATCTCAAAGATTTGCACAAAGAAATGCACGATTATGCCCTGCACCTGGAAGGCAAAGTGGATGAACGCACGGCAGAGTTGAATGCAACCAACAGTGAACTGAAAATGTCTTTGAAAAGTCTTGCCCTGGCCAAACAGATCGCCGAAGACGCCAGTCGCAGCAAAAGTGAATTTTTGGCCAATATGAGTCACGAGATACGCACCCCCATGAATGCCATCATCGGACTCTCCCAACTGGCACTCCAGACCAGATTGCATCCACAAACCCGTGATTATCTAAGTAAAATTGCCAGCTCATCCCGCTCACTTCTGCGAATCATCAACGATATTCTCGATTTTTCCAAGATCGAGGCCGGAAAACTGGAATTGGAGTTGAAGGAATTCTTCCTGCGTGACGTGTTGGAACACCTCGTGGATTTGTTTCGCGCCAAGGTTGCGGAAAAAAACATTGAATTGATCATCCGGGTGGCTGCGGAGTGTCAACTGGTTCTGATTGGTGATTCCCTGCGCCTGGAGCAGGTCCTGTTGAACCTGATCAGCAATGCCATCAAATTCACTGCCCAGGGTGAAATTGAAGTGGGTGTTCAGACAGTTCATGAAACAGACACCGGTATCATCCTGGAATTTTTTGTGCGTGACAGCGGTATCGGCATGACCCCCGAACAGTCGGCCAAACTGTTTGCCCCGTTTACCCAGGCCGATGCCTCCACCACCCGCAAGTATGGCGGCACGGGGTTGGGGTTGGCCATTTCCAAACGCCTCGTGGAAATGATGGATGGCCGAATCTGGGTGGAGAGTCGATCCGGAGAGGGAAGTATTTTTCGTTTTACTGTCCATTTGCAGCGTCAACCGGCTGGAACCGGCGATGACATGACACTTCCCACCGGGCTTGCACCGCTCAAGGTTCTGGTTGTAGAGGACACGGCCACAGTCCGGTTGGCTCTGCTGGAAATGTTGCAGGTATTCAATTTTACAGCCAAGGCTGTCAGTTCTGCTCCGGAAGCTCTCGATACGGTACGACGTGGCTTGGCCACGGACGATTTCTGGCACCTGTTGCTGGTGGATTGGTCCCTGTCAACCCAGGATGGAATTGCCCTGGTACAACAACTTCTGGAAATCATTCCCGCCCATAAAGCGCCCAAATCGATCCTGATGGTTCCCTTCGGTCAGGAAGAAAAGATCAATCTGACGGCCCGGGCAGCGGGGGTGACCGCCTTGTTGACCAAACCTGCCAACTGTTCAACCCTGTTTGACACCATCATGGAAGTGTTTGGCCATCAAACGGCCAAGACACATCGTCCCCAGTCCAACCACGTTGATCCTCGCAATATTGCCAACCAGATCAGTGGGGCACGGGTGTTGCTGGTGGAGGATAATTCCATCAACCAACAGGTGGCCGGAGAAATATTGCGCATGGTTGGTCTACAGGTGGATCTTGCTGAAAATGGCCTGGAAGCGGTTCGCAAGGTTGCCAGGACAGAGTATGCCGCAGTCTTGATGGATATCCAGATGCCGGAGATGGATGGCTACGAAGCCACACGCCAGATCCGGAACGAGGCACGTTTTGCCACTCTGCCCATCATTGCCATGACCGCCCATGCCATGGCGGGAGATCGGGAAAAATGTCTGGCCGCCGGCATGAATGATCATGTCACCAAACCTATCGACCAAAAACAACTTTTTACAGTCCTGACCCACTGGATCGATCCACAGAAAAGGGGGAAATTGGCTGTGCCTGCTACCATACTTGACCAACCTGCCGATTTGGAAGAATCAGTTGTCCCGACTCTGGACACCTTGCCCGGCATCAACCTGACGTCCGCCCTGGAGAGGGTCAACAACAACCAGGAAATTTTGCGCTCCATTCTGGTGGAATTTCAACACAGTTTTGCCGATACTTCTGATAAGATCCGCGAAAAAATGTCGAGTAAGGATCAGAATGATTGGTCAACCGCCCAACGCTTGGCCCACTCTGTCAAGGGGGTGGCCGGCAACCTTTCTGCCCAGGATTTGTTCAATGCGGCCCGTGATCTGGAGGTTGGAATTCGCGACAATCACCAGGAACGCTGGCCGACATTGTTGGAAACGTTCACGGTTGCTCACCAGACGGTTTTAAATTCCATTGGTATCTGGATCCAGGAGGACAGGAAAGAATCTGCTTCGGAGATCCGGGCCATCGCACCTGTCGCTGCCATCGACCTGACCGTCGTTACACCGCATCTGCAAAAATTGCGGGTGCTGATCCAGGAAACCGACGCCGAGGCGCAGGGATCTTTCGATGCCGTCAAGCCCCTGCTGCGCGACTCTGCGGCCTTGCAGGATGAACTCACCCGCCTGGAGGAGGCCCTGGCAAGCTTTGATTTTTCCAGTGCCGAAACAGCCTTGCAGGCGCTGGCATCCAGGCTCGGAATTCCCCTGGCCTGAATCCGGGATACCACCTGAATTAAAATCAATGTCACATCATTGAGATGCCGGAACGCCGCTCCCCGAACATCCGCTTGCAAAAATTTCGTCAATCGACCCGGCATCCAGGATTTTGTCGCTCCACTGCTCCAGAGATGCCAGATCAGCAGCTTCCACCGTGTCATGAATACCCTTGGATAGCGGACCAAAACGCCGTTGGAGTAGACGAAGAAGAATATTGACTGCCTCTTCTTGGCGACCCTTTTCACGGCCTATTTCCATACCAATGCGTTCCACACTTGAGATGTAGGGCATATTTTGATTCTCCTCCATGTCATGAATCTCATGTCGAAACCGCTTGTCGATCTCTTCCGGTAAGCGGAGTACCCAATCGATAAAGCGAAAAATATCAATAACCTGTTGGCGACTGAAGCCCCGCTTGTACAAACTTCGGACCAGGGATAATTTTATTTGATAACGATCTTCTGGTCGATGCCTGGTCTTTTTGGCGTGCAGATGAGCCAACGTGACAACGGAAAACGGATTGTCGGATTGTTCCAGATCGGCCTGATGTTCCAGATAATCCAACAATTTGACGGTGAAAAACTCGTAGATCAGGCTTTTTCCCCACAATGTACGCCTGTACTCCGAAGGACGCCAACCGCTTTCTTCATCAGCCAGAATTGCCAAACCGACCACGGGCTTTTGTTGCAGGTCGTAGGCTCGATACTGGCAGGTGTACATTCTGTTCTCAAATTTGGATACCCGGTCTCCCTGGATTTCGATATGGATCAGCACCCAATGTTCATCACCATTGCGTTGCCATACCTTGACCAGCTTGTCCATGCGCCGGTCGCCAATTTCTGCTTCGCGGGTGATGCTGGCCAACTCGGTATCCAAAAATTCGTAACCACGTTCCCAATCAATGTCGTCATGCGCGATTGGCAGAAAAAAGGCCAGAAAATCCTTGAAGTAGGTTTCCAGGATATCTTTCCACGGGGTATCAAAGGAATCTCTTGCAGGTTTGTCGTAGCTGGTCGGCATGGGAAACTCTTGACGCGATTGGGTGTTGATTTTTTTACCTTTGGGGTACCATACTTCGAGGCATGCATTTCCTGGATCCAAAAACAGATTTTGTCTGCCAGACAGGCACCGGCCCTGACCGCTGACAGCGTGATGCAACAAGAAAAATATCCGCGCCAAGAGGGAACCATGCAACAAGGTGTCACGCCCCGGATCATGATTTCCGCCACCCGCAAAAGCTCCGGTAAGACCTTGTTGTCGCTGGGCCTTGCCGCATTGTTGACACGCCGGGGAGTGGCGGTCCAGACTTTCAAGAAGGGGCCGGACTTCATTGATCCCAAATGGTTGACCGCCGCCACGGGCCGCCCTTGTGTCAATCTGGATTTTTATATCATGGGCGGGGAGAAGATCCACGGCCTCTTTCAGCAGGCTGCCACCGGGGCGGACGTATGCTTGGTGGAAGGCAACCACGGATTGTTCGATGGCCAGGATGCCGAGGGCAAGGATTGCAGCGCCGCCCTGGCCAAATGGCTGGAAACCCCCGTGGTGCTGGTGGTGGATTGCCGGAATCTGGCCCGCAGCATTGCGCCCCTGGTCTGTGGTCACCTGCACTTTCCCGGCGGCGATGTCATCGTTGGCGTGATCCTGAACAATGTCGCAACATCCCGGCAGGAAAGTCGCCTGCGCACCGTTCTGGAGCGCTACTGTCCCACCCCGATTCTGGGCGTTTTGCCCCGCTCCGACACCATGGTGATCCATGAACGACACCTGGGATTGACCCCCACGGAAGAAGGCTCCGAACTGGAGCGCACCATAGCACGCATTTCCGACCATGTGGCCCACCATATCGATCCGGAAATAATCTTGAAACTGGCCCGCCAGGTCACCCCACCCGGTTGGCGGGCACCTCCTCCCCTCCCCTCGCCTCTTGCCCCGCCCATGCCCGGAAAAACCCCACCCCGCCAGATCCGGGTCGGTTTTGCGGCGGATCGTGCCTTCCATTTTTATTATCCCGAAAATCTCCAGGCTCTGCGCAACCAGGGGGTGGAACTCGTCCCCTTCAATCTCCTGGAAGAGACCAACCTGCCGGAAGTGGATGGGCTGTTCATTGGTGGCGGTTTTCCGGAAATGTTCATGGAGACCCTGGCCGCCAATCAACGCATGCTGACCTCCCTGCACAAGGCCGCAACACGCGGCACCCCGATTTATGCCGAGTGCGGCGGACTCATGGTGTTGGCGGAAACCTTGCGCTGGGGCACCCAAGGGGTCCGCATGGCCGGCATTCTGCCCATCGATGTGGTCATGGAAAAACGCCCGCAAGGCTACGGTTACATGGAAATCGAAGGAACAGGCGAAGTACCCTGGCCTCCACCGGGCACAACCATACGCTGTCACGAATTTCACTATTCACACATCACCCGCATCGGCAAAGGGGTCCGCTACGCCTACCGGGTCCGACGCGGAACCGGCATCGATGGCCAGCACGATGGTTTGCTGCACCGGAACGTCCTGGCCTCCTATGCCCACATTCACGCCATCGGTGCCCCGTCATGGGCCGAATTTCTGGCCCATTTCTGGCGGACCGGAACCCCGAACCGGTGAAAAGCCAGGAAATGTACAGATTTTCCAAACCATTTCCGGCAAACCAGAACCCTGGACCGGCGATAGTCAGGAAATGTACAGATTTTCAAACCATTTCCGGTAAACCAGAACCCTGAACCCGTGAAAAGCTGAAGCAGGTGATTTTTAGCCTTGTTCCAATATCATGATATCGTGATATCCTGATATTCATTTACAGAGCATGCGGTCAAAGCCCACCGTGGACCACTCCGTCGCAAGCGCTGGAGCCACCAGGGTGCCTAAGACCGGCTCAGGTCCCGCAACCGGAAGGAGTTTGGATAGCAATGAAACTCGCGGTTCTCATCTACGAAGGTCCGTACAATCACGAAGCCTCCGACAGTGCCTATAACTTCATCCAGGCTGTCCTGGCCAAAGGGCATGAAATCCAGGGGATTTTCTTTTACCACGACGGGGTCTACAATGTGACCAGGTTGATGGAACCCCCCCAGGATGATCGGCATATTGCCAACCGCTGGTCGGAACTGGGTGCCAAAGGCATCGACATCGTTGTCTGCATCGCCGCCGCCAAACGCCGGGGTATCGTGGACGAGGTTCTGGTCCCGAATGTGCGCATTTCAGGCCTGGGACAACTCACCATGATGGCCATTGAGGCGGAACGCCTGGTGGTATTCGGGGACTGATCGGGAAAGGAACTTGAAAATGGCCAGCGATGTCAGAAAAATCATGTTCACCGTGCGCAAACCTCCGCACGGCAGCATTTATGTCTATGAAGGATTGGAAGTCAAGTTGATCATGGCCGCCTACGATGCCGATATTTCCGTCGTCTTCATGGACGATGGCGTCTATGCCATGAAAGCCGGACAGGATACCACCGAACTCGGCATCAAAGGATTTGAAAAGACATATGGGGTGCTGGTGGATTACGAAATCAGCAAGGTCTTTGTGGATCGGCAGTCCATGGAAGAGCGCGGCATGACCGAAGAGGACCTGCTCGTGATCGGCGAAGATGAAGAAACCGAAGAACCCGTGCGACCCAAAATGCTGGATACCGCCGAAATCGCCACCATGATGGCCGAACAACACAACATCCTCTGCTTCTGAGAGCCTATCCAGACGAGAAGGGAATCCCCAACATGCTCCACACCGTCAATAAATCCCCTTTTCAAAACGGCGCCCTGGAGAGCTGCCTGCGCTACGTACTCCCCGGTGATGTGATTTTGTTGTTGGAAGACGGGGTCATCGCTGCTGCCGCCGGAACCGCCAAATCCAATCTGATCGAAGGTGCCCTGAAAAAGAAAAACAGTGTCTACGCCATTGGTGCCGACCTCAAGGCACGCAGCCTGACCAACACCATCAAAGGTGTCCAGGTGACCGATTATGCCGGTTTCGTGGACCTGGTGGAAAAACATAAAACGCACGCATGGTTGTGACAGCCACTCGAAAATCGCCCTGTCCGCCCCGAAATGGAATGAAATGGACAAGGCAAGGCAAAATGGAATGGATACGGGGCAGGACGGGGCGGAGTGTAAATCGTAAAAATCACCCAAACCAGAGGGCAGTTGGTCCGGCAGTGAACGCACATGAGGAGGAGTTGATGTGGTTTTACTACGAATGGTGATGATCGTGTTGGCGGTCCTCATGGCCGGGACCGCTCGCGCCAATGACAATGCCACCAGTGACAACGCCGCCAATTCCCTGCTCTTGGCAAATGGCGATGTCCGTCTGCAAAAACCCAAAGGTGATGCCTGCATCCGCCCGACCGAGTGGATGCGACGCAATCACATGGATTTTTTGCAGCACAAACGGGCCGTGACGGTCCGGGAAGGTGCCCGCAAGCGGAGTGAAAGCCTGCTGCAATGCAAAAGTTGTCATCCCAGCCGGGAACAGTTTTGCGACCGGTGCCATGACTATGTGGGTGTGGAACCGAACTGCTTCGAATGCCACATCTACCCGGAATGACCGCCAACCCACAGGAACTTGAAGCCATGACGATGGACAGAAGAACGGTTCTCGGAATGGGCGGCGCGGCTGCCGTTGGCGTCCTGTTGGCGCCAGGTGTCCAGTTGATTGCCGCCCCCCCCAATGAGACAGCCGCCGCCAACGCCCACCGCTGGGCCATGCTGGTGGATATCACCAAATGCAATCCGGCCTGCACGGCCTGTATCGATGCCTGCCGCAAGGAAAACAACATCCCCCTGTTCGGAGATCCCGCCCGGGATATCCACTGGATCCGCAAAGTGGAAGTCCAGGACAAGGAGCGCCAGCGTCCCCCCTTCACCCTTCCCGTTTTGTGCAACCATTGCGAATACCCCCCCTGCGTCCATGTCTGTCCGACATCCGCCTCCTTCGTGCGCAAGGATGGTATCGTCCTGGTGGACGAGCATCGTTGCATCGGTTGCCGCTACTGCATGATCGCCTGCCCCTACAAGGCACGCTCCCTGGTCTACTTTCCGACCAAACCACCCAAGGATGGCAATCCACAAGTTCCCATCCGGGCCAAAGGGGTCGTGGAAAAATGTACCTTCTGCGTCCATCGCGTGGATGACGGTCAACCTCCCGCCTGCGTTGAAACCTGCCAACAGTCAGGTCACGCCGCCATGATGTTCGGCGATCTCAACGACCCGCAGTCCGAAATTTCCCAACGGGTGAAAACCCTGAGGACCGAAACCATCCGGCCAGACCTGGGTTTGAAACCCCATGTTCACTATCAGGGATTGTAGGGACGCACCATGATCAGCAACTACACTGCCATCGAAGGACAATCCTTCCGCTACTGGATCCTCCTGGGCATTCTGGGAGGGTTTTTCCTCCTGGGTTTCGGTGCCTTTGTCTACATGGAGGTCTACGGTCACGGCGTCAGCAACATGAACAACCAGGTGGTCTGGGGTGCCCCGCATGTATTTGCCATCTCCCTTCTGGTGATGGCCTCGGGTGCCTTGAATCTCGCCTCCATGGCCACTGTTTTTGCCGCCAAACATTACAAACAGTTCCGCCGTTTTTCCGCTTTCCTGGCCATCGTGCTGCTCGCCGGTGGCCTGACCGTTCTCCTGCTCGACCTGGGCAGACCCGACCGGCTCCTCCTGACCATGATCCATATGAACTTCCGCTCCATGTTCACCTGGAACGTGTTCCTCTACACCGGCTTCATCGTCCTGTGCTTCCTCTACCTGTGGTCCATGTTCGAGCATGAAAAATATGTCAAGATTGCCGGCAGTGCCGCCTTTGCCGGTCGTCTGATCCTGACCACCGGCACCGGCTCCATTTTTGGGGTTATTCATGCCCGGGAAGTGTTCCATTCCGCCATCACCGCCCCCACCTTCATTGCCGTCTCCCTGACCTCCGGCACGTCCATTTGTCTCCTGCTGCTCGTGGCAACCTTCCGCTACACAGGCCGCGATATGGACATGCGCCTGATCCATGGCATGCGCAACATGCTGACCTTTTTCACCCTGCTCGTGTTCTATCTGTTCGTGGTGGAAAAGTTTACCAAATATTATTCGCCGGCCTTTTACGAAGTGGAAGGGTGGATCCTGGCCGGTCCCTACAGCGGACTCTACTGGGGTGGCGTCATTCTTCTCGGCCTGTTTGCACCCCTGGCCATCCTGTTCAACCCGCGCATGAGCAACAAAATCAGTGGCATCATGACCGCTGCCTTCCTCTCCATTCTGGGTGAATTTGCCTTCGTTGCCCATGTCCTGATCGCGGGCCAGGCCTACCCCCTGCAACTCTTCCCGGGACACGAAGTCTCCAGTCTCTTCCTGGATGGCCAGTCGGCTGTCTACTCGCCAAGCTTTGTCGAACTTCTCCTGGGGCTGGGTGGTGTTGCCCTGGCGGGCATTCTCTACCTGCTGGGTATCCGCTTTTTCCGCCTCCTGCCGAAAAAAGCCGTGGCCCCGGAAGATTGGCATCCATGGAATCCCTGATCCTGCGTGGCTGATCTCACTTTGCATATGTACTCTGTTACCCCTCTCCCGTCCCGGGAGAGGGATTTCTTTTATGGCATCTTGATGTCGGAGTCGGCAATCCATGAGTACCTGGCCATTAGAACTGTTTGATTTTGCCTATATTCCGGATATGGACCAGGAACTGAACCGGTTGGCTGCACTTGCAGAAGATGAAGACTGGGAATACAAAAACAGTCCCGGCTTGGCAAAAAAAAGGCCGATCTTGCATAACTATATTAGATTCACCTATAAACGTCTCGCCGAAGAGGGACAAATTGAATTATCTGATGATGGACAAATGATCGTATTTGATACCGGACTGGTTACAAAAAATCAGGAACCCATTTTTGCGCTTTTCAGTCACAATTACATTCAAAACAGGCAACCATGGCATTTCAAAAAATGGTGCCGTAAGGGAGAGGGTGATTTAAATGTCTTTTCGGCTCTTCCCGATATGGCTCATTATTTTACCGATCCATCCAGCCTGATTTTTGATAGAAGGAAAGAGTTGAGAATCAATTATGAGCATATCATTCAAGACAACAAAGACAGATTTCCGGAACCTTACAAGTCGATGGAAGATCATACTTTGCAAATATTTCTTAAAGGGTACATTGACAACGTCAAGGAGAGGATAAAAAGAAACTACAAGACAGCCGTGCCGCAATATTATAATGGCAACATTCAATTGCTCCTGCCTCTCTGCATGAGCAGTCCGAGTCGGGCTGATCTGGCCCTGGTGGCGGAAAACAAGGGAAATTTCTACCGTATCGCAACCTGTCTGACCCTTGATATGGCCTACAACAATGCCAGGCAGTTGGCCAGACCGGATAAGGATTGGCTGCAACCTTGAAATGGTGCGGCTGCTGGCAGGAATCAAGTGACAGGGGTGGGAAATTGACGCAATCCATGCGATAATCGGCTTTTTGTCGAGTTTCGTGTGTCAATCCTTCAGGACAAGCCGGTCGAGAAAATTTCAAAATGGCGTCAGGAACCAGCATCATGCAGTGGGATGTCAAGCAGATACGTTCCCGATCCCTTGTGGGTATCGCCAGGGTGCTGAATGTCACCCTGGTTTTGACCATCTCCTATACTCTCGCCAATATCGTCTTGAACTGGATGCACGGTCAAAACGAGGAAGGATTGCCCATCTCCCGGAAGATATCCGAGAAAACTGGAGATAAATCATCTGCTTCTGCCAATGCATCCCGCCAGAACGTATTGGCCGGCCTCAACCTGTTTGGCGGTGGTTCAGGAATCCTGCCCAACTCGGCTACGGGCACTGAATCCGGCAACCAGGCTCTCCCGGAAACCCGCCTGGAAATCCAGATTATCGGTATCTTTTTTTCCGAAGGACCGGGCAACAATGGCCGCGCCCTGATCAAAACCGGCCCGGATGAAGAACGAACCTACCGAGTCGATGAGCAAATCTCCGGTGGTATTCGCATCAAAAAAATCCTGACCGACCACGTCATCCTCGAACGAGATGGACAAAGTGAAATCTTGCGTCTGCCCAAATCCGCCCTGTCTGCCAACCAGGTCGGACAAGGGAAAAATCCTGCACAAAGTCAGAAAAAAACTAGTAGTTCCAGTGATTTATTAAGAAAATTACGGGATCAGTTGCGTCTCAGTCCGGAATCCGTGCTGGAAATGGTACGCATTGACCCTTACTATGTTGGCGGTAAATTTGAAGGGTTCAAATTGCAACCCGGAAAAGATGCCGGATTTCTGAAACAATTTGGACTGGAGGCCGGGGACGTTGTCTTCGAAGTCAACGACGTTCAAATGACCGACCCCCTGAAAGGAATGGAAGCCATGGCACAATTGGCATCTGCCCATGCCATCTCCCTGCGGGTCAAGCGGGGAATCAACATCGTCTCTTATGAATTTTCCCTTGACCAGTAACGATTTCCAGATGTCGTTTCGGATCGCTCATGTCTGATATATTCTCAGGTTTGAACACATGTCGGGGATGGAAACGGGGTCTGTTTGCCCTGCTCGTGTCCCTCTGGTGGCCATCAACAGCCATAACGGCCAATTTTACCCTCAATCTCCAGGGAGCAGAACTGCGAACCCTCATCGAGACAGTCTCCGAGGCCACCGGGAAAAATTTTATCCTCGATCCCAGTGTCAAAGGGAAAGTGACCGTCGTCTCCTCCCAACCCATGACTGCGGATCAGCTTTACCAGGTTTTTCTGTCAATCCTGGAAGTCCATGGCTTCATTGCCGTACCCTCGGGCGGGGCCATCAAGATCATCCCTGACAACAAAATCAATTTCAGCAGCATGCCCGGTGATCACCAAAAACCGGATCCCGCCGCTCCCGGCGGTGATACCATGGTCCGCATCTTTCCACTAAAACACGTCGATGCGGCCAAACTGCTGCCGGTGCTGCGTCCCCTGGTTTCCCCCAAGGGGTTCGTCTCCTCCGTGGACGGAAGCAACCTGTTGATTGTCTCTGATTTTGCGAATACAATTGGACGCCTGGATCACATTCTGCGCCGGGTCGATCACCCTTCTTCCGGTGAAGTGGAGGTGATACCCCTGGAACATGCCGCAGCCGTTGACATGCTCCGGGTGTTGCAATCCCTGGAAGGACCCGCTGCCAAAGGTGGATCAGCCGGTGCCTCCCTGACCCAACCCACCTTTGCCGTAGATGAAAGAACCAACAGCATTCTCCTGGGTGGCGACAAGGAAACCCGGATCCGTCTGCGCACCCTGATCATGCATCTGGATACCCCGGTTGATATCATCGGCAATACCCAGGTGGTCTACCTGCGCTACGCCAAGGCGGAAACCATGGTGAAGGTTCTGGCCAGCATCGGGGAGGATTTTGCCAAAAAAGCCAAGGGAGAGGCCCCGGCAGCATCCCGCAGCTCCGTGAATGTGCAACCTTTCGAGAGTGCCAATGCCCTGGTGATCACCGCCCCACCCGATCTGTTGCGCACCATGCGCACCGTCATTGAAAGGCTGGATGTGCGGCGAGCCCAGGTGCAGGTGGAGGCCATCATCGCCGAAATCAACACCGACAAGGCTGCCGAATTGGGCGTACAGTGGAACCGCGTCCCCCCCAACATGAGCGGTGCCACCTGGAGTACCAATTTTGACAAAAACAACCAGGGCATCGTCAACCTGAGCGGTGCCAAGGGAGGTGTCCCCAACCTCTCCCAGATCGGCAGTGGTCTGAGTCTGGGATTCATCGACGGAACTTCAACCATATTCGGCTCGCAATTCGTCAACCTGAGTGCCTTGTTGCGCGTCCTCCGCTCTGACAACACCACCAACATTCTCCAGACACCGACCATCGTCACCATGGACAACGAGGCCGCCGAAATCATCGTGGCGGAAAATGTCCCATTCGTCACCGGCAGCTATACCACGGCCAATAACGTGGTTTCCAATCCATTCCAGACCATCAAACGGGAAAATGTCGGTCTGATCCTGAAAGTGACACCCCAAATCAACGAAGGAAATTCCATCCGGCTCGATATTCAACAAGAGCTGTCCGATGTCAAAGACACGCCGACCTTGGGAGCGGAAGGGGTCGTGACCAATACCCGTTCCATAAAAACCGCCGTCATGGTGGAGGATGGACAGGTCCTGATTCTGGGTGGACTCATTCGGGATAAACAACAAAAAAGCAACGACAGGGTCCCCATTCTGGGAGATATTCCGGTTCTGGGTCAGCTTTTCCGGTACGAACGCAATGTCAATGGCAAAACCAACCTGATGGTTTTCCTGAAGCCTTCCATCCTCCGCAATGTCCATGACGGCAATAACGTCACCCGTGACAAATACAAGATCATTCGTGACCGGCAACTCACCATGCCCTCCAGTACTGGCTTCATGGGCCTGGAAGAGAGAACTCCTGTACTGCCGGATATGCATCAATTTTTGGGGCAAGCCAAGGGAACGCCGGAAAACTGGCGTGGCGTGCCGGGGCAACAGCCTCCGCTCGCCTTGCAACCCCCCCCCAGCCTGCGTGATGAGGCCATGCCACAATCCTGGAGAGACAATGGGCGTTCCGCCATGACACCTCCCGCCCCCAGGATGCCTTCGACCAGCGTTGCCGGTCCGCCTGACCCGGAAAGCATCCCGCCCCCGGTGGAACGATCACCCACGATCCACCAGGATACCCGTGATTATGCGGATTGATCGATACCAGGATATATCCATGATAATGCAACCC